>NZ_JRNX01000231.1 GCF_000786645.1 Halobacillus sp. BBL2006 | reverse complement strand
GCGGGTAAAATTATCGCCGATGTTGTTTCACATTTGTTGGTAAGCCAGGTTAGAAAGGAGACCGAACATGAGTAAACTAAGAGGAAAAGTAATTGGTTTTGGACTTACAGGATCACACTGTACCTATGACGAAGTTTTTCCGATCATGCAGGAATTGGTTGACATGGGGGCGACTGTCATCCCTATATTGTCTTATACGGTTCAGAAGACAGATACCCGATTTGGAGATGCGGCAGATCATTTGAAGAAAATTAAGGAAATTACTGGAGAAGAGCCGATCATGACGATACCTGATGCTGAACCCTTAGGACCAAAACGTCCGCTTGACTGTATGGTAATAGCACCAATGACAGGGAATTCTACGAGTAAGTTTGCCAATGCGCTTACAGATTCTCCTGTTCTCATGGCTGCAAAAGCGACCCTTCGTAATAGCAGTCCAGTGGTTGTTGCTGTTTCTACTAATGATGCTTTAGGCTTAAACGGTGTAAATATCATGAAATTGATGTCCACAAAGAACATCTTTTTTGTTCCACTAGGTCAAGACCATCCATTTAAAAAGCCAAATTCTCTTGTGGCAGATATGACTCTTATCCCTAAAACTATTGAGTTTGCGATTCAAGGAATCCAACTCCAGCCTGTTCTTATCGAACGTTATCAGAGTTAATTCAATTTTTCATACCAGATTCGTTCAGAAGTATGATAGAATAACGAAAATAGTGACATGTCTTACTATTCTTACAACAATCATATGAGAAAGGGGATACTCAAATGAGTCACAAGAACACTTACAACGTTGCTGTGGTTGGTGCCACAGGAGCCGTTGGTCAAAAAATGCTAGAAACGCTTGAAGATCGTGATTTTCCTATCAACCAATTGAAGCTACTTTCCTCCAGTCGGTCGGCTGGAGCGAAGCTGACATACAAAGGGAAGGAATATGTCGTCGAGGAAGCTTCACCTGAGAGCTTTGAAGGCGTGGATATTGCTCTATTTTCAGCAGGAGGATCAGTTTCAAAAAAATTCGCCCCAGAAGCGGTTAAACGTGGCGCTGTTGTCATTGATAATACTAGTGCTTACCGTATGGCTCAAGATGTACCCCTGGTCGTTCCAGAAGTGAATGAAGAAGATATTAAGAAGCATCAGGGAATTATCGCTAATCCAAACTGTTCAACCATACAAATGGTTGCTGCCCTTGAACCTTTACGTGCAGCCTTAGGAATGAAACGGGTGATTGTATCTACTTACCAGGCCGTTTCTGGTGCAGGTAATGAAGCTGCAGATGAGCTGAGGGAACAGTCACAGGCGTTCCTTAATGGAGAAGAACTGGATGCGACCATCCTTCCTGTAAAAGGAGACGAAAAACATTACCCGATTGCTTTCAACGCTCTTCCTCAAATCGATGTATTTCAGGAGAATGGATACACGTTTGAAGAAATGAAAATGATTAACGAAACGAAAAAAATCATGCACATGCCAGATCTTTCTGTAGCAGCCACATGCGTTCGTCTGCCATTCTTCACTTCTCACGCAGAAAGTGTATATATTGAAGTAGAGAAAGATGAGGTTACGGTAGAAGAAGTAAAACAGTTGTTAGCGCAAGCGCCTGGAATCGTTCTCGAAGATGATCCTTCAAGTCAAAAATATCCGACTCCGCTCAGTTCTGCTGGCAAACGAGATGTATTTGTCGGGCGTGTCCGGAAAGACTTGGACAACAAACACGGATTCCATTTATGGGTTGTCTCTGACAACTTACTGAAAGGTGCTGCCTGGAACTCGGTCCAAATTGCAGAACGAATCATCGCTAATCAGTGGTTGTAAAACTTATGATAAGTAGAGGTGGCCCAATGAAGCTACTTGTTCAAAAGTTTGGTGGAACCTCCGTCCGGGATGCTGAAAGCAGGTCTCGGGCGATTACTCATGTAAAAAAAGCTTTAAGTGAAGGCTATAAAGTGGTCGTCACTGTATCAGCAATGGGGAGGAAGGGGAGTCCATATGCGACAGATACCTTACTTGGACTCATCGATTACCCAAATATGAACGTATCTCCAAGAGAGCAAGACCTGCTGATGTCCTGCGGAGAGACGATCTCTTCGATTATTTTTTCTCATGAACTTTCTAGAGAAGGCGTCTCTTCAGTATCTCTTTCAGGCGCTCAAGCTGGATTTCTGACTACAGATGATTTCACAAGAGCTAGAATCATTCGCATGAATCCGATGAGAATCATGCAGGAGCTGGAAACCGTGGATGTCGTGGTCGTAGCCGGATTCCAAGGTCAAACGGAACGAGGAGATACGACAACGATCGGTCGTGGAGGAAGTGATACGTCTGCAGCAGCATTAGGAGCTGCGCTTTCTGCTGAATATATCGATATCTTTACTGATGTAGAGGGAATCATGACGGCGGACCCGAGGTTAGTCCAGTCCGCGCGTCCCCTCAATGTTATAACCTACAATGAAATTTGTAACCTTGCATACCAGGGAGCAAAAGTCATACATCCTCGTGCAGTTGAAATCGCTATGCATGCAAAAGTTCCGATTCGAGTCCGGTCCACTTATTCTGATCTGCCAGGTACCTTAGTATCTGGAACGAAAGAAAAGAACCTCGGAAAAGATATTTCTGATCGCACCGTAACGGGAATTGCCCATATGCTCGGTCTCACTCAGATAAAAGTTCAATCCAAAGAAGACCCCTCAAAGCTACAATCCGACGTATTCAAATCCATGGCTTCCGCTAACATTTCAGTCGACTTCATCAATATATCTCCTAGTGGTGTTATCTACACAATTGATTATATTTACACTGAAAAAGCTTCCCGTATTTTAAAAGACCTTGGTTACGAACCAGAGATCAAAGAAGGTTGTGCAAAAGTGTCCACAGTAGGTGCTGGAATTACTGGATTACCAGGAGTAACAGCGAAAATCGTTCAATCTTTAACGGATGCCGGTATACAAATTCTTCAGTCGGCCGATTCCCACACCACCATTTGGGTACTAATAAAGGAAACGGACCTCGTTCAGGCTGTAAATGCCCTCCACGATGCTTTTGAATTGAATAAGGAAGTTTTGAAAGGGGAAACACTCAGATGAATTTCGGGAAAGTCTTAACAGCCATGGTTACCCCTTTTGACAGCCATGGAAATGTTGATTTTAATAAAACGACAACCCTTGTTGAATATTTGCTCGCAAATGGATCTGACGGTTTGGTGGTAACCGGAACAACTGGTGAATCTCCAACATTAACTGTAGAGGAAAAAATTGCACTCTGGAAACATGTGGTTAAAACCGTTAATGGTCGCGTCCCCGTCGTTGCCGGGGCAGGAAGCAACAACACAGAAGCATCCATCAAGCTTGCGAACAAAGCAGAAGATGCAGGTGTAGACGCAGTAATGCTTGTCGCACCGTATTATAATAAACCTAACCAAAAAGGACTGTATGAACACTTTAAAGCGATCGCCGCATCCTTACGTATTCCAGTGATGATCTACAATGTGCCGGGACGTTCTATTGTAAGAATAGTGCCGGAAACAATTATCGAATTATCTAAAATTCCAAATATTGTTTCTGTCAAAGAGGCTACAGGCGACTTGGACAGTATGGCACGAATCATTCAGTACACAGATGATTCCTTCAGTTTATACAGCGGAGATGACAACTTAACCCTTCCAGCCTATCTTATAGGCGCGAACGGAATAATATCGGTCTCCGCACATGTCATCGGAAAAGAAATGCAAGAAATGCTCTCCCTTTATGATTCAGGAAAAGTGAAAGAAGCAGCATCCCTCCATCGTAAATTACTTCCTATCTTCAACGGAATGTTCAGTGCTCCATCACCAACTCCTGTAAAAGCTGCCCTGCAAATAAAAGGTCTTGATACAGGTGGAGTACGCTTACCTCTCGTCTCTCTAACAGAAGAAGAAAGAGATTTTGTACAAAAAATAATGAATGATCTTGCAAAAGTTTGAACAGGTAATTTAACTTCACTAGGGACTTTCCACTTTGGGAAGTCCCCTTTTTCTTACTCCATTAAAGCTCCCGATTGATGAAGACTCAGTTTCGAGACTTTTATGTGCGATGATGGGGAAGGGGGAGACTCCCGTGGGAGAAGGAAGTAGACGAGATCCCACAGGACGCAGCCCGAGGAAACTTGCCGTTTCCCCACAGGAAAGTGTTCAAATGCGGAGACGCCCTGATAGACACGACACGCATAAGCAGAAAATCAAAAGGG
>NZ_JRNX01000230.1 GCF_000786645.1 Halobacillus sp. BBL2006 | reverse complement strand
TCGGGTTTATCATCATTTCTACAGCCGTCTTCGTTACTGTTGGAAGACCTGTAAAAGTTCTTATATTAGTTGGTTCATTAAATGGACTTATTTTACCAATCGCTCTTGGTGTCATGCTTCTTGCCGCATATAAAACGAAAATTGTTGGTGATTATAAACACCCGCTGTGGCTGACGATTTTCGGTGTGCTCATTGTTGTTGCAATGTCCTATATGGGAGGTGTTTCCTTAATCGAAGGAATACCACAATTATTCGAATAGGAGGAATCACCCTTGAACCTGTCGACTTTAACCCCTGAAGAAGCAAGAAACATGATCCGCAAGGGCGAATGGGACCGCCCTACTGCAGGCATATCGAATGGATACATTCAAGCAAACCTTGTCGTCCTCCCAACAGAACTGGCCTACGATTTCCTGCTTTTTTGTCAGCGCAATCCTAAACCCTGTCCTGTTCTTGACGTAACAGACCCCGGGGAGTTTGCCCCACCTATGGTTGCACCTGATGCGGATTTACGCACAGACTTGCCTAAGTATTGCGTTTACCGCCATGGTCAGAAAGCAGAAGAACGGACCGCTCTTACTGACGTCTGGAAAAAAGGTATGGTTGGCTTCTTACTCGGCTGTAGCTTTACATTTGAACAAGCGTTAATGGAAAATGAAATTCCAATCCGTCATATTAAAGAAGGATTGAATGTCCCCATGTATAAGACAAATCTTAACTGCAAGCCAGCTGGACAATTTCATGGACCGATGGTGGTCAGTATGCGACCGATGAAATCCAAAGATGTGATCAGAGCCGTACAAGTGACGAGCCGCTTTCCTTCCGTTCACGGAGCCCCTGTACACATAGGTAATCCTGAAGAGATCGGTATCACCGACCTCCATCACCCTGACTTTGGGGATGCTGTTTCCATCAAAGATGATGAAATTCCAGTCTTTTGGGCCTGCGGAGTTACTCCACAGGCAATCGCCATGCATATGAAGCCGGAAATCATGCTTACACATGCCCCTGGGCATATGTTCATAACTGATAAAAAAAATGAATCCTACGGAGTTCTATAACATAAAGAGCGCTTCTCTATTTCAAAAAAAGTGAGGCGCTCTCTTTATGTTTTCAACTAGTTTTTTGAAAGAAACCAGCGTAGACTGAAAGGGTGCAGAAAAAATTGGGGAGTGATTTAGTTGAGTGAAAAAACATGGAAAAGTGTTGACAGCTACTTCAATAATTATTTAATTTCACCTGACCCTATTATGGATAACCTCCTACAAGCGAACGCTGAAGCGAATCTTCCAGCTATTGACGTGTCTGAAAGTCAAGGAAAGCTGCTAAACCTTCTTGTGAAAATGAAGTCAGCAAAACGAGTATTAGAGATTGGTACATTAGGCGGATACAGCAGTATATGGATGGCGAGAGCTCTTCCGGAAGATGGCAAACTCGTCACCTTGGAGTATAGCGAAAAACATGCCCGTGTGGCGGAAAAAAATATGATGAACGCTGGTTTGAAAGATAAAATTGAAGTTATAACCGGCCGTGCTGTAGATACTCTGCCTTCTCTATCTTCCCGAGGTGATTCCTATGATTTTATCTTCATAGATGCTGACAAAAAGAATAATCCCGTCTATGTAAAATGGGCTATTGATTTGGCTTTACCAGGAGCCTGTATAATCGTTGATAACGTTGTGCGCGAGGGAGAAGTTTTGAATGAAAATGGAGATGAAAGTGTTCAAGGCATCAGGGAGATGGTCGAGATGCTCTCCAATGAACCTCGGATCGATTCTACTGCCATTCAAACAGTTGGTTCGAAAGGTTATGACGGACTATTGATCGCCATTATCCAATAATCCTAAATTAAAAGAGAGCCTGGATTGCTACAGGCTCTCTTTTTTAGCTTTTAAATGTATGTATTGTTTTTGTTGATAATCCACCTCTATGATAGGTTTACTTTAATTAATACACAATGGATGATAGTTATTCATCCAACGTCCAGGATTGTGGAAGATATGATTTCGAGATACTTTCGGTTCCGTTGCTAAAT
>NZ_JRNX01000023.1 GCF_000786645.1 Halobacillus sp. BBL2006 | reverse complement strand
GAGCCTCTTCACGCTGCGCACTGTGGGGTCTCACCGATGCCTTCATCCCGCAGAAGTCTCCATGTGTTTCCTACGCTGGAATGGTCTAATTCATTCTTCTGCATGTTTAGTTTTCTCAGCGAAGCATTCTGTCGGAGCGGCCCTACTTCCACCTTACAAGACAAATGCCCGAAGTAATGGCAGGAATCGGATTTGTTCCGCTAATCTACCATGAAAAACCGAACGATGGTGAAATCTTATCATAAGAATTTCACCATCGTTCGGTTTTTAGAATGGCTAAAATACTTTTGTCCCAGCCTCTTTATTGACTGCAATATTTCATAATCGCCTGTTGAAGAGAGTTGATAAAAATTACCTCAGACGGTAAATTCATTTCACTCAAACGCTTTGCTTGTTCTGGCTGAATACCGATTAGCACAATTTCTGGACCCATATAAAAAAGAGAGGTCATAATATTGATAAATACTTGGACTCCCTCTTTTTGCAGATTTCCTACAGCTGTAAAATCAAAAAGAATCCGGTCAATTTCATCCTTTTGCGAAGAATACAGCAAATAATCTTCAACGGCATACATCTTTTCATGTGTTAAATCACCAAAAAGTGGAACAAAAGCGGTATCTGTAGTTAATTCGATAAACGGAGCTGACAATCGATTATTCTGTTCGATTGCTTCCTCCAGCTTTTCTTTTTCTTCCAACAGTTCGAAGTTGGTATCGTTTAAGCGCGATCTCAGTTGATCTAAGGTTCTTGTAACTTTATTAAGGTTATTATCCTTCAGCATTAATATGACTTGTGCATATAAGTCATTTTCCCACGAGACATAAAGATCGGCTGTGATAAGACGATCTTCTGTACCTGTTGGCTTCAGATGTATTTCTATAGAAGCTTTTTGTATCTCAGGCACTACCCAATCTTTCACCTTTGAAAGACTATCCTGATCAAAGATGTCTAAAAGATTCTCTTTAGGACCGTGTAAATCTTTTGCCTCTCGAGAAAAGGATTGAATGTGAAAATTTTTATTAATAACATAGTAAGGAAGCGGAAAGGCACGTTCAACTAGTTTCATTAATGACGCCTTCCCTTCCTTCTTTGAACCATTGGTGGAGATGGTTTAAATCCTTCACAACCATGACTTGGTCTGACTCAAATTCCTTGAGGTCGAATTTCTTGGCCATCCGGCCACCGACCATGATAAGTGGTTTCCAATGCAGATCTTTAAACCGTTCGATCAAAATTTTCAAAGTAGGCAGCCGATAAGATAAAGCTGCCGAAAGACCAATAACTTCAGGCTTGTACTTTTCTATTTGAACCAAGGAATGAGCAAGAGGTAAATTAGGCCCCAGATACCTTACACGCCATCCATTGTCTTTGAACGTATCCGCTACCATTTTCAACCCGATATAATGCTGTTCTTGTTCAACACCGAATAATATTGCCTTGAATTTCTTTTGCTTATGTCCTTTGATACCATCAGAATCTGCTTCTAATTTTGATAAGACAAAATCACAAATGGCAGTAGCCAAATGCTCATCCGCAACTGAAATTTTATTTTTCTCCCATAATTCTCCTATATAATACATCGCAGGCGTAATAACATCTTCGAACAAATAAAGCCGAGGATATTTATTCAATAGAGTCTTGATGTATTCTAGTGCAGCATCTTCATCTCCATCAAGAAAATAGTGCGCCAGCTTTTCTTGGTATTCTTTCAAACTTATTCACCTCTTACTTTGAAAGGGTAGGTAAATGAATTAACGCCTCATGCAAATATTGAAGCATAGCCTTATGCTCGTCTTCATCGGCTAAAGTCGTCTCTTGTAACAACCGCTGAAGACGCTCAAAATTATCTACAATCAGGTGCGTCCCTACTCCTCTTGATGTCAGAACATTGTTGAGCCAGTTCGTATAATCTATAAAGAAGTCACTACTGTTCATTTCGTAGGCAGCATATAAGTGATCAAGGTGGTGATAGTTATCTTCTTCTGTTCGGTCTCTGCCATTCTGGCCGAATTTTTCCCACAAAAAGGGATAATCTGCATATATTTCTTCAACAACTTGGTGAACAATACGGTCTTGTTCCACCTTTTTCATCGAGCTACCACCTCGTACTTAGTGACTTTTGGAACGATGCCCTGCAGTTCTTGGTCGGGATACTGCTTTTCTAATTCGTGGATCTTCTTAAACTGTTCACTCCTCGCCCAGTTCAAGTAATCCTGCTTCGAAGCCCATTCCAAATGGACCGTCAATTCACCTGGCTTACGGTCATTTTGTAGCAGCTGGAAGGAAAGGAATCCTTCCGCCTGATCAACCAGTCGTGAACGATTTCTATAAATCCGGATCAAATCTTCTGCTTTATGGTCAGGAACGACGACTGTCGAATCCACTACGTACATATCTTAAAGCCCCATTCGAATAAAGTTTTCAATACAAACTATCTTATCACACTAATGCTTTACCTGTATAATAATTGCTTTACTGATAAAACTTTGTTGATGGGGAGGAAACTTGCTGCCATGATTCTTTTTTATGTTCTATAAAACAGAAAAAGACGCCGGCTTTAATCAGCCTGCGCCTCCGTAAATTTATTGAACCACTTCGTCGATAACTTTCATCTCTTCGTGGTCAAGCAAGTTCTTGTTTACCATTTCATCGGCCTCTTTATTCATATTGTCCTGCAGATCTTTCAATTCTTCTTTATCTCCTACCATATAGATCTTTTTCCATCCATAGTCTTTGGCGAGCTTATCCAGCTTAGGAGCTACACTCTTGTACCAGCGGTAACGGTTAGCTTCGAACCTCTCCTGAAACTGATCCTGTTTAGAGTTCTTCGCTCCTCCAGAGCCCATGGAAGGCTCAGCTCTATGTGGTCCCTGATGCTGTCTCCAGTCGTCTGTATCTAAATCTAATTCAAACAATTGAGTATCGTTGAGACTACCTAACTGTGCATCGATCAGTTTAATTTGATTCTTCTGTGTTAGAATGATTCCTGTTCTCGGGAACTTCTCCTGCATATCTTTCAACTGGTCAAGTACAGGTGTCTCTTCCCAATAGAACTCCGTTTTAACAGGCATTTGGAACCGTTCTGCGAACCATACGGTCTCATCTGCTGTAGCAAAAAGAACGACACTCTTGGCAAAATGCTGCTCATTTTCTTCGATGAATTGCTCGACTTTTTCTTTTACTGCCCAGTAGTTTCTCTTTTCATCTGAGTCTCCGTCTTCCTGTAAATAGGACTCAAAGTTATTCAAACCATTTTTCAGGTGGATTTTCCATTCTCCGCCTTGCTGATCCGGATCAGAAGGGTCGGTGTTTAAGTACATAGTGAATACTTTTTGGGGTTTTTCTAAATGAACCTGCTCTAGTTTTTTGATTTCTTTATTTAAATCCATAAAACAACGACTCCTTTTTTTCTAATAGTGATTAACTTCTATTAGTATGTTTCCTGAAAAAGGAACCGTTAAACTAGTCTATTTACGATTTTTCGACTCAGAATTACTCAGCATCTCTATTTGCTCACGTAGCGAGTTCAATTCCCTATAAAAAAATGTTCTTCAGATTTCGTCAATGACTCATTTCCATATCGGACTTTTTGATATAGATTCGTCTTCTGTGGTTCAAGACCGATCCTGTGAAACCATTGTTCGATCGGCTCATTGCAGTGCCTGCAATATCCTTTAGTCTCAGCGTATCTTTCGAATTGAAGAAACTGTTTTCTGATCGGACTGGTCGCTTTCGAACGATTGAACCATTTATGACGACCTACTTTCCCATTCGATGGTGCGGAGATTGGATAACTATGATATGTCAATTGATCTGAAGCAGAGTTTTTCAACTCCCTGTTTTCCCTAAAGCGGACAGCGACAATAAAAAAAAGCAATCCGCTCTTAAGAGAGCAGATTGCTTCATCATTTTAAAATTATTTTGTCCATTCATCGATAACATCTTGATGCTCATCGATCCATTTTTGAGCGCCTTCTTCAGGACTATCCGCTTCGTTTAGAGAAGCCATCAAGCTGCCTAGTTGATCGTCGTTCATCTCAAAGTTATCGAACCATTTAACGACTTCAGGGTTATCCTCCTCAAGTCCTTTACGGGCTGCGTAAGAAATGTTCTCGGACTCTCCATAGACTTTCTTCGTATCTTCTAAGAATTTAAGATCCATCTCAGCGAACACCCAGTGTGGTTTCCAAAGGGTAACTACGATTGGCTCTTCACTTTCAATTGCATTTTTAAGCTCAGTGGTCATTGTAGGACCGGAAGAAGCTGCCAGCTCATAGTCAAGATCGTATTCACTAATAGCATCTTCAGTTAGAGACATAATACTTGCACCTGCATCAATTCCAACAATTTGCTTGTCAGGAAATGCATCAGACCCTTTTAAGTCTTCGATTGTATTAATATCTTTCATATAAGATGGTACAACAAGACCTAGTTCTGTTCCTTTGTACCATTCTTTACGCCAATCAATTTCATCTTTGTATTTATCATAGAACGCTTTATCTGTATTTGGCAGCCAAATTTCCATACCAATATCAAGGTCTCCAGAGGAAAGAGCTTCGTATAGGAACCCTTTTTCTACCTGTTTCAGTTCCACGTTATATCCTTTGTCTTCCAAAACCAACTTCCACATATTAGATACGGCAACGTTCTCTGCCCAGTTATTCATTCCAATGCTGATTGTTCCCTTGTCTTCTGATGTTTCTGCGTTATTTTCGCCTTCGCCACCATTGGCTGAATCTGATTCATTGTCAGAACTTCCTCCACAAGCAGCCAGTATTAAAAGCATCCCTAGAAACAGAGCGGGAAGCCATTTACGTAAATGTAACATTTGATTTCCTCCTCTAAGTATTATAATCCATGTCATTCGTCTCAATCACAATACCGTATTATAGCATAAAAGTTTTCAAGTTTAAACAATTTAAACTGTACAAAAAAACAATAAAGTTTATTATTTTTTATTACCTTAACTTTCCACCTCAGGTCATCCAAATCCTGGATGACCTGAGGTGGAATTTATTGGATATCAGTTATTGTTTTCTTAAGTTGGCGCGACGGTCTGCGGCTTTGCTTCTTTTTAATGCTTGCATATCTTCATGATCCGCTAACTCTTCAGAGAACTCTACATCAATGCCATCTGTCTTTTGGTTCTTTGGCGTTTGAGGTAATTTATGCTTTTTCTTTCCTTTTGCATGACGATGTTCATCTCTACCCATGAAAGTCTCCTCCTTTATAATGATCCTTCTTAGTGTTTCTCTTTTTTAACCAAATATTCTATATAGAAGAAGAATCATTCACCTTGAAGAAATACTTACGGATTGAAATAAAAATAAAGCATTAAATTATAGAAGAAACTAAACAAATATTACAATTCTTCCTACCGATGACCCCTATAGCGTTACAAAATTGTAAAGCTTGAGTACAAAGGTTCAATTTAACTTTTCCTGCAAACCTTTACACTATTTGTAAACAAACGCTTCCATTACTTTAAAACCAGCATGGCTAGACCTTTATACACCCTTCATCTCGGAAACTTACAGCTATTGCATACTTGTCTATACATGTTTAATGTTAAAGGTGCGCAACCGGTTGCCACAAAAATTTAGTCGAGGTGAACAACAACATGCACAAACCATCAAAAAATTTATCCCGCTTAGTTGCTACGACAGCTATAGCAGCTACGATCTTCTCTGCACAGGCACCTAACGTCCTGGCAGTCACTCAGCCCCATCCTGATCAAGAATTGAACCAAGAAGCTGTTCAAAAACAACTTCATGTCGAAGGAGTCAAACAAGTAGACAATGGCGTTATGCTCGATTTATCCTCTGACCAACAAGCTTTCATTCGACTATTTTCTGAAGACATGGCGAAAGTATCCATCCTGAAAGAAGGGGAAGAAGAGTACTTTTCTGAAGCGATCAAGAAGAAAGAATGGGAAACACCAGAATTCGACTTTTCTCAAAAGGGGAATGAAGTCACCCTTTCCACAAATGAAATTACGATAAAAATTAAAAAAGAGCCTTTCGGGATTAAATTCCTTGATAAAGAGGGCAATGTGATCAATGAAGATTACATGAAGAATGGTGCCGGGTATGATGGAGAAAAACCATATGTATACAAGAAAACAGATGAAGACGAAGCATTTTATGGTTTCGGTGAACAAGGCGGACTGGAAGTAAACCAGCGCGGTGAAAGCATTGGAATGTTCAATACTGACGCTTACGCCTATCAGCCTGATACTAAATACTTATACACGTCCATCCCATTTTTTATGGGGCTCAAAGATGAAAAAGCCTACGGGATTTTCTTTGATAACACAAACCGCTCTTATTTCGAAATGGCCAGTGAAAGTGATAATTATTACTATTTCTACGCTGACGATGGAAAACTGAACTATTACTTCATGTATGGTCCAGAAATTGAAGATGTATTGGATCGCTACACAGAACTAACAGGAAAAATGGATAAGCCAGCAAAATGGGCCCTTGGCTTACATCAGTCTAAGTGGGAATACACAGCTGAAGACATCGAGCGTGTAGCAGAAACTTACCGAGAAAAAGAAATTCCAGTCGATACGATGCACTTTGATATCGATTATATGGATGATTATCGTGTGTTTACCTGGTCCGATAAATTTGGCAGCGAAGCACTTCATCAAAAACTTGATGATATGAACTTCCACAAAATCACGATTAACGATCCAGCGGTCAAAAAAGATCCTGGTTACTTCATGTATGATGAAGGGACAGCTAACGATTATTGGGCTAAAAACCCTGACGGCACGAATTTTGTTGGAGAAGTTTGGCCTGGTGACTCCGTCTTCCCTGATTTTTCAAAAGAAGAAGTTCGCCAATGGTGGTCAAGCAAACATAACATTCTATTTGATAAAGGAATTGATGGCGTCTGGAACGATATGAACGAACCAGCTGTATTTGACGGCCCCTATCACACGATGCCGCTTGATGTTACTTTTGGTGAAGGAGAAAACAAACGGACCCACGCTGAATATCACAATCTTTATGGGCATGATGAAGCTGAAGCTACATACGATGCATTCGAAATGTATAAACCGAATACACGTCCATTCGTATTAACACGTGACATGTTTGCAGGTTCCCAGCGTTATGCTGCTCTTTGGACAGGGGACAACGTAAGTGAATGGGATCACTTACAAATGTCTATTCCGATGAACACGAACATTGGCCTTTCGGGAGTTCCTTTTGTAGGAAATGACATTGGCGGATTCGCTGGACGTCCAGATGCTGAAATGTTCGCACGCTGGATAGAGGTCGGCGCATTCCTTCCGTTCTCCCGTATCCACTATGATAGTGATCAAAAAGCCGATGTGAAGCAAGGACAAGAGCCATGGGCGTTCGGTCAGGAAGTCGAGGACATTAGTAAGAAATATATTGAAATGCGCTATAAACTGATGCCTTACCTTTACAACACATTCATTCAGGCGTCTGAAGAGGGAACCCCTGTACAGCAGCCGCTTGTATACCAGTTCCAGGAAGATGAGAATACGTACAATGTCAGCGATCAGTTCATGTTTGGTGAATCCATGATGCTTGCTCCAGTTGTAAAAGAAGGACAAACAGAGCGTGATGTTTACCTTCCTGAAGGCGAAACTTGGGTCGACTTCTGGACAGGTGAAGAATATGACGGCGGTCAAACGATTCATACAGAAGCTGAACTCTCTCACCTTCCTATTTACGTGAAGAAAGATTCCATGATTCCAACACGTGAAGTTCAACAATACACAGGAGAAAAACCACTGGAGAACCTTGTATTGGATACGTATCTTGAAGACGAAGCAAGCTATTCCTTCTACGAAGATGATGGTGCGACTCTTGATTATAAAGATGGAGAATACAACATTACAAACTTCCATGTAGAACGAAAAGGAAAGCATATTGAGTTCACAAATGAAAAAAAAGCGACTGGTTATGATTCTGACTTAGAATCTTATACACTGAAGCTAAACGGAGAGAATGCTCCGAAGAAAATTAAAGCTGCTGGTTCAAAATATAAAGCTGTAGACTCCCTTGAGAAAGTGAAAGCAAATCAAGAAACTTATTTCTATGATGAAGCGAGCGAAACTATTTATGTAAATGTCCCAGCTGATGAAGATAAAAAAGTTAAAATTCAATTTAAAGGAAAGAAAAAATAACACAATAGTTAAGGCTAGCAGGCCATGCCTGTTAGCCTTTCTTTGTTTAAGAGTTGATTCATGTGAAAAGAATACGATTAAGATTCATCCTTTTCAGTCTATTATTCATTATTATAACGCTTAGCATTGCATTGGTTAAAAACCAGCACAACCCGGCCATACCCATTAAAGAGCTGACTGTAGTTGAGCAGCTCAGCAAAGACATGGCAAGGTACCATCCTGGTCAGCAGGTTGAGTTCCACGCTCGCCTGCGAAATTCAAAAGAAGACAAAACCCATTTGAAAGTACAGTACTACCATTTAGACAAAATCATAGATGAGGAAATCATTATGGTTGAGGGTAAAAGTTTAGATTGGAGTTGGACTCCCCCTGCAAAAGACTATCGTGGATATTTTGTGAAAGTATTCCCAGTTGGAAACGAAAAAGAGAGCCAATCCATAGCGATCGATGTATCTTCCACTTGGACTAAGTTTCCCAGGTATGGAATCTTATCCGATTTCTCTGAAATGAGCAAAAACCGTAAGGAATCTGTACTTAATCAATTGAAACGATACCACATCAACGGTCTGCAATTTTATGACTGGCATGATGAGCATCATCTGCCTTTGAAAATGACCGATGGGAATGTTCAAAAAAATTGGGCGAACATAGCAAATCAACCCGTCTCTTTTCAAACGCTTAAAGACTATATCAATCTGTCTCATGACCGAAATATCGAAACAATGGCTTACAATTTATTGAATGGTAGCCTCGAAAAAGCTGAAGACGATGGTGTTCTTCCCGAATGGTATTTATATAAAGATCAAAATAGCGATGAAGTTGATACACACGATCTGCCTGATCAATGGAAAAGTGATATCTTCCTCACCGACCCAGGGAATGAAGCGTGGCAGCAATATATTATCCTGCAGCAAAAAATTGTTTTTAATCATTTGCCTTTTGATGGCTGGCATATTGATCAGCTTGGAGATCGCGGAGAGGTTTATAATTTTTATGGGGAATCTGTAGATCTTGAAATCGCCTATTTTGACTTCTTAAAAACGGTCCATAATCAACTCCCTAACCAAACCATTATCATGAACGCAGTAAATCAATATGGCCAAGTACAAATTTCTAAAACGGGAGCCCCCTTCCTGTACACGGAGGTGTGGAACCCAACAAAAACCTACAAACAGCTAAAGGACATTCTTGAAGAGAACGCAGAAAATCATGGAAAAAGTACAGTCTTAGCCGCTTATATGAATTACAATAAATCGGATAATGAAGGATCGTTTAACACTGCCGGGATTCTTTACACAGATGCACTGATATTTGCTCATGGCGGAGGACATTTAGAGCTTGGAGAACACATGCTTTCCAAAGAGTATTTTCCGCATAATAAATTGATAATGTCAGAGCGGTTAAAAAGCTCTCTTACCCACTATTACGACTTCATGGTCGGCTATCAAAATTTATTACGGGACAATTTGGAGCCAGCAGAAGTTGACGCACAGACTTCTGAGTGGGTATCACTTTCCCATCAACCAAAGCAAGGGAGCGTCTACACCTTTGCCAAACAGAAAGGTGAGAAAAAGATCTTTCACTTTCTAAATTACAACGATACTGACCATATGAACTGGCGTGATACAAACGGAACGCAAACACAACCTAAAATGCGGAAAGATTTCTCTCTGACTGTTAAAGAATCAAAAAAAGTTAAAAAGGTCTGGGCAGCTTCACCAGATTGGAACAACGGTGTACCTATTGAGCTGGAGTTTACACAATCCAATGATAAAGTTCAATTTACCATCCCCTACATTAAATATTGGGATATGGTTGTGTTCGAATATGAATAAAAGAAACCCCACCACAAAGTTTCCAAATACTGGATGACCTGAGGTGGGGGTTTTTTCCATTATGCCTGGTTAAGGTTTTCTTGATTGGAGACGGTTTGGCCGCGAGAGATAGAGAAAAAGGCAGTAGCCAAGGCAATGAGCACGAAAAATCCTCCAACCGTTGCATTGTGCATCACAGATGATTGTTCAATAACCATGGCTCCAATCGTAGATCCCAACGCAATCCCTAAATGCAAAGCTGAATTGTTCAGGCTTTGCTGAATATCAGCAGTCTCTGGTGCCGACGTGATTAAATAATTTTGTTGAGCAGGCGTGATGGCCCAGCTTAATGCACTCCAAATCATCATGACAAACAAAAATACATGCAGGGAAAAAGTGACATAAGGAATGACGAAAATGGCTAAAGCAAACACGCTGATAATTCCAAGGATACTTTTTTCTGAACCAAGTTTGTCTGATAAGAAACCGCCGAAACCGCCACCGGAAACAGCAGCCACTCCGAAGATAAAGTACACGATACTCACCCATGTTCCATCTAGCCCCATCGTCGATTTCAAGAAAGGCGTTAAGTACGCATATAACGTTAAATGTCCTGTTAAGAACAGGAAGGAAGTGAGTTGCGCTGAAAATATCTTTTGGTTTTTTAGCGTTTCCAGTTGTTTCTTAATGGATAAAACCGGCTTTGGTTCAATCTTTTCTAATAGAAAGGCGACAGCTCCCATTGAAAATAACGTCATTATAGAGATGAGCAGAAAAGGGGCTCTCCACCCGAATGCGTTACCAATCGTAAGGCCAATCGGTACACCTAATACAAGAGATCCACTGATCCCCATAAAAATGGTTCCGATCGCTCGTCCTCTATATTCAGTTCGCACAATTGCTGAGGCTATCGTGACTCCTAAAACGACAAGTAATGAACCGCTTGCAGCTGTGAATACCCTTGCTATCATAAGAATGGCATAGCTCGGGCTGAAAAAAGCCAATATATTTCCTAAAAAGAAAATAAACAGGGTCCACAAAGTAAGGCTCTTTCGCTCAACTCGAGCGGTCAGAGTCAACAATACAGGGGAAGCGATCGCAAATACAAGTGAAAAAATCGTAATTAAGAGACCTGCCTGCCCAAGTGTCACTCCCAAATCTTCCGCCACAAGGTCAAGTGTTCCACCTATGATTAACTCTACTGTCCCTACCACAAAGGCAACTAAAGCTAATAGATAAACTTTCTTATTCATAGTATTGATTCCTTTCGTATAGGTTACCACTACAATGGTAACCATATAAAAAGGAGATTACAAGAGAATCATTGCCGATTTTACGAATTAGTAGAATCCATGTATTCTTTTACTTAGAAATATGTGAGAAGAGGGATGATTTTGTTACAGAAATTCGGATTCACCCAGTATGAAAGCCAAGTATTTGAAGTGTTGACGGCAAGTGCTTCTCCTCTAGATGCAACAACGATTGTAAAATATTCACAAGTCCCGAAATCCAAAGTGTATGAAGTTCTTAATCGCCTTGCAGATAAAGGTTTAATTTTAAGTTCGTTTACAGTTCGAAAAAAACTTTATACAGCGCTCCCATTAGATACGATCATTGAAAAATTGACGGATGAGTTCCAAACAAACGTAGAGGAACTGGAAAGTAAGGAATATTCTTTAAAACCCGTAGATGATCGTGTTTGGACGATCAAAAATAACGAAGCAATCTACTCCCTTTCCAGGCAGACATTAACGAAAGCCGCCCACAGCATTTATTTTTCAGGCTGGTCTGATGATCTCCTCCCTTTATTGCCATTGCTTGAGGAAAAACAAGATGAAGGAGTGAACGTTGAAGTAATGTCCATTGGAGAAACGGATTCATTACTCACACAGACACATACACTTTTGCCTGATGAAAGACATGAAGCTCTTGAACGATATCAACTGCTGATCATCGATGAAAAGGAATTGTTATTTGCCGGTGTCGAACAGGGAGAATGGCAAGGTATACAAACGTTATCCAGTCCTTTGGTTAAATTTTTTACGGAGTTCTTCTTTCACGATGTTGCCCTTGCTGAAATTACACAAAAATATGAAGATACTTTAATGCAAGACGAAAAAATCAGAAATATTCTCATGAAGTTAAGGTATTAAAAAATCCCGTATCCGATCTTCTCCAGATCGGATACGGGATTATGTCTCGTT
>NZ_JRNX01000229.1 GCF_000786645.1 Halobacillus sp. BBL2006 | reverse complement strand
ACAAACGAAAAAACCATAGCTACTATGCAGGCAGAGAAACGGTGCCAGGCCGAAAGAAAAGAGCGTTTTCTAGTGATCTGAATACAAAGTATAGTTAGGATTCCAGCAGATGCGAAGTTATCTAACTGAAGCATTTGTGCGACCCAAATGGCAAATGGAGTTCCTATAGCTGTTTTAATCGTGCGATATCCAATCTTCACAGCCTTTTCACCTCAAAAATTTAATATGTTGACGAAAAAAGGGACCTTTGCCTTAACAAAGATCCCCTTAAATCTTAATTAAACTTCTTCGCAATACTCTTCAAAACTGCGTTGAAGCTTTCCGATGACATCCATTGGATCAAAACCTTCAATATCATGTCTTTCAATCATCGTTTGGATTTTCCCATCTTTTAAAAGTGCAAAGGATGGGGAAGAAGGTGGGTATCCTTCAAAGTATTCTCTCGCACGATTCGTAGCTTCCCGATCCTGACCGGCAAATACAGTTACTAAGTGATCTGGACGCTTATCATAATGGATCGCATGTGAGGCTGCCGGACGAGCTATTCCTCCTGCACAACCACACACAGAGTTAATCATAACAAGGGTGGTTCCATCTTTATTCAGTGCTTCATCAACCTCTTCAGGTGTTGTTAATTCTGTATATCCCGCTTTGGATATTTCATCACGAGCTTGTGTGACAACGTCATTCATGAAAATATTAAAATCCATCTGCATGGCTCCTTTACTTGATGTACTACTGAACATTTTACCAAGTTCTTCATAGGCTTTCAAACGTAAAGTCAGCCTTTACCAGTGCTTTTACTGATTTAAGCCCGCCTTTATTATAGAATCCATTTAAATAAAAAACTGCTTCCCACAGCTGTGAGAAGCAGCAGTCTATTTACTATTAATAAATAGATGTATTCTCTTCAGACATTTTCTCAAGGATTTCTTTTACTCTTGCAAGGAAATTCCCCGCTACAAGACCATCAAGGACTCGGTGGTCAAGAGAAAGACACAGGTTCACCATATCACGCGCACCGAACATTCCGTTTTGGAAGACCGGTTTCTTCACGATTGATTCTACTTGTAAAATGGCTGCCTGCGGGTGATTGATTACGCCCATGGATTGTACAGAACCAAATGAACCGGTATTGTTAACGGTAAACGTTCCGCCTTCCATATCTTGAGAAGTCAGTTTACCTTGACGTGCCTTATTCGCAAGCTCTGTAATATCTTTCGCAATACCTTTAATACTTTTCTCATCTGCATCACGAATGACAGGGACGAACAATTGATCTTCCTTCGCCACTGCAATATTCAAATTGATTGCTTTCTTCTGAATGATTTTGTCGCCTGCCCACATGCTGTTTAGCTGAGGGTATTCTTTCAGTGCCTGAGCAACAGCTTTCACAAAGAAAGCGAAATACGTAAGGCTGTACCCTTCTTGCTGTTTGAACTTGTTTTTCTTCGCGTTACGAAGTTCGACAAGATTCGTGACGTCGACTTCGACCATCATCCAGGCGTGCGGAATTTCGGTTTTCGACTTGACCATGTTTGCAGCAATCGCTTTACGTACACCCGTGACAGGGATTTCGATATCCCCCTCACCTGCTTGTACATTCGATGAGACTGCTGGTTTTTCAGGAGCAGATGCTGGAGCTTTTTTCGCTTCGCTTTGTGGTTCGGATGCAGGTGCTTGATCGGCTGTCGGTATGTCTCCGCTCTCAATGATTTTCTCAATGTCTTTACGTGTAATACGGCCGCCGCGACCAGAACCTTCGACCTGATTCAAGTCGACATCATGGTCTTGCGCAAGTGTCATAACAGCAGGTGAGTAGCGCTTCTTGCTCCCCTTATCTTGTTTTGGCTTGCTTTCTTTTTTGGTTGTTTCAGGCTGTTTAGGCTGCTCCGTTGTTTCTTCAGGAGGTTCATGTTTTGGAGTTGGCGATTCAGGTTTGGATTCAGAACCTGCTCCTTCTACCTCTATATGGCACATGAGATCGCCTACTTCAATTGTATCGCCCTCCTGAGCGACTAACTCTTTAATCACTCCTGTAAAGGAAGACGGGACTTCTGCGTTTACTTTATCAGTCATGACTTCAGCGATTGGATCATATTTATTGACTTGATCGCCTGGTTGGACGAGCCATGTGCTGATCGTTCCTTCGGTGACACTTTCACCAAGCTGAGGCATATTGATTTTTTCTAAACCCACTGGAACTCCTCCTTCAATTAAAATTCAGCGAGGTCACGCATCGCTTTTTCAACTTTATCGGGATTCATCATAAAGTATTTCTCCATGGTTGGAGCATAAGGCATAGATGGGACATCTGGCCCTGCTAAACGTTGAACAGGTGCATCTAAATCGAATAAGCAATTTTCACTAATAATCGCAGATACTTCGGAAATGATGCCGCCTTCTTTGTTATCTTCTGTTACAAGTAGGACTTTTCCGGTTTTTGAAGCAGCTTCGATGATTCCTTCTTTATCCAGAGGGTAAACGGTCCTCAGGTCAAGAATATGGGCATCGATGCCCTCTTCAGCAAGCTTTTCAGCTGCTTGCAGTGCAAAGTGGACACACAAACCATAAGTAATAACCGTAATGTCGGAACCTTCTCGTTTTACATCTGCCTTACCGATCGGCAATGTGTAATCTTCCTCAGGAACTTCTCCTTTAATTAAACGATAAGCCCGTTTATGTTCAAAAAATAGAACTGGATCGTTATCACGAATAGACGCCTTTAATAGACCCTTCACATCATAAGGAGTGGAAGGCATGACAATTTTAAGACCTGGCTGGTTTGCGAACACCGCTTCAACGGATTGGGAATGATACAATGCACCATGTACACCACCGCCGTATGGAGCACGGATTGTAATTGGTGCACTCCAGTCATTGTTAGAGCGATAACGAATTTTCGCAGCTTCTGAAATGATTTGGTTTACAGCTGGCATAATAAAGTCAGCGAACTGCATTTCTGCAACTGGACGCATTCCGTACATCGCTGCTCCGATACCGACACCTGCAATTGCAGACTCTGCCAGAGGCGTATCTAATACACGGTCTTTTCCGAATTCATCATAAAGGCCATCTGTCGCACGGAACACACCGCCACGTTTCCCGACATCTTCGCCTAAGACAAATACTTTTTCATCACGTTGCATTTCTTCTCTTAATGCCTGAGTTACAGCTTGAATATAAGATATTACTGCCATGTTGTCTCCCCCTCCTTACTCTTCATAAACATAGTTCAATGCGGATTCAGCCTCAGCATACGCTGCATTTTCAGCATAGTCTGTAGCTTCATTGACTAATTGATCAAGTTCCTTATTCAACTCATCTTCTTTTTCTTCTGTTAAAATATTTTGTTCACGTAAATAGTCAGCAAAAGTTAAGATCGAATCCTTTTTCTTCGCTTCTTCGACTTCTTCTCGCTCACGATAAGTACGGTCATCATCATCACTCGAGTGTGGGGTTAAACGATAGGATACCGTTTCTATAAGCGTAGGACCTTCGCCATTTCGTCCACGATCGGCCGCAGCTTTCACAGCTTCATACACAGCCAATGGATCATTGCCATCTACTGTATATCCAGGCATGCCGTAACCGATCGCACGATCAGACACTTTTTCACAAGCCAATTGTTTCGCCACTGGGACAGAAATCGCATATTTATTATTTTCGACCATAAAAATGACGGGCAGTTTATGAACCCCTGCGAAGTTTGCACCTTCGTGAAAATCTCCCTGGTTGGACGATCCTTCACCGAAGGTTACGATAGAGACAAAATCTTTTTTCTCCATCTTCCCAGCCAGAGCAATACCCACAGCATGAGGTACTTGAGTGGTTACAGGCGAGGAGCCTGTCACAATACGGTTCTCCTTCTGGCCGAAGTGCCCCGGCATTTGCCTTCCACCTGAGTTCGGATCTTCCGCTTTGGCAAACCCTGACAGCATTAGATCCTTGGCGGTCATACCGAAGGAAAGTACTACACCCATATCCCGATAGTAGGGAAGGGCATAATCCTTTTCTCTATCTAGAGCATAAGAGGCACCTACTTGAGCCGCTTCTTGCCCTTGACAGGAGATAACGAATGGAATCTTACCCGCTCGGTTCAATAACCACATCCGTTCATCAATTTTTCTCGCAAGCAGCATCGTCCGGAACATGTCTAAAACTTCTTCATCACTTAAACCTAATGATTTATGGCGATTTTCAGCCATCATCTATTCCCTCCTTTAATCTTTACCCGTGAATTTGGTTCCCATCAACGGCCATCGCTGCTTCACCTATTGCCTCAGCCAGCGTTGGGTGTGGGTGGATACTTTCTGCAATTTCCCAAGGGGTGGCGTCTAATACTTTCGCAAGACCAGCTTCAGATATCATGTCAGTTACATGAGGTCCAACCATGTGTACACCCAGCAAATCATCCGAATTTTTATCTGCAACAATTTTTACAAACCCATCTGTTTCGCCATAAACTAATGCCTTTCCGATAGCCTGGAACGGGAATTTTCCGACCTTAACTTCATATCCCTGTTCTTTGGCTTGTGCCTCCGTTAGTCCGACACTTGCTACCTCAGGATTAGAATAAATGCACGTTGGCACCTGTTCGGGATTCATTGGGTGAGGTTTTTTGTCAGCCATATGCTCGACTGCAATGATACCTTCATGAGAAGCAACATGAGCAAGCTGCATGCCGCCGATGACATCACCAATTGCATAAATGTGGGTTTCTTTCGTTTGATAATATTGATTCGTTTTTATAACACCATTTTCGACTATAATGTCTGTATTCTCTAATCCTATATTTGTAACGTTTGCCGCTCTCCCTACAGAAACAAGCATTTTTGCTGCTTCATAAGTGACCGTTTCTCCACCGACTTCCGCTTGGATGGATACGCCTTGATTTTTCCCAAGGGTTTCAGGCATCACTTTAGCACCTGTGATGACATTGACCCCTTTCTTTTTCATTTGTTTCTGCATTTCTTTAGATACGTCTTGATCCTCTGTAGGTAAAATCTGCGGAAGATATTCCAGGACTGTCACTTCGACACCAAAATCTGACAGCATCGATGCCCACTCAATCCCTATGACACCACCGCCTACGATGATGATAGATTCAGGAAGCTCTTTCATTTGCAACGCTTCATCTGAAGTCATGACAAAGTCACCATCAACCTCAAGTCCGGGCAAAGATTTCGGGCTTGACCCCGTTGCAACCAATACATTTTTAGGGATAAGCATTTCATTTTCTTCCCCGTTATTCATTTCAACAGAAATTGTTCCTGCTGTTGGAGAAAAAATAGAAGGGCCTAAAATACGGCCGAATCCCTCATAAACATCGATTTTCCCTTTTTTCATTAAACCTTGAACACCTTTATGTAATGTGTCCACTATGGATTGCTTCCGTTCCTGTACCTTAGAGAAATTTAAAGTCGGTGGTTCAGTCGTTACACCAAACTCATCTGCTTCCTTTGTCTGACGGAAAACCTCCGCACTGCGAAGCAAAGCTTTAGAAGGAATGCATCCTCTGTGTAAACATGTCCCTCCAAGCTCACGCTTCTCAACCATTGCTACTTTCAACCCCAGCTTCGAGGCACGGATGGCTGCAACATAACCGCCTGTCCCTCCACCGAGAACAACTAAATCGTATTCTTGAGCCATTTAAGGACTCTCCTTCCTATTCTGCAAAATTAGGATATTGTTTAGGAACTTCCTCATTGTTCAAAATACGGAGTGTTCCTTCATTAAGTGCTTCTAATTCGTTTTCACCAGGATAGACAAGAACGTCGGCAATCCAGTGGACGCGCTTTGAAATTTCCTCGACAAAGTCTTTACCGTAAGCAAGCCCACCGGTTAATGCGATGGCATCGACCTTACCTTGTAATACAGAACTCATGCTGCCAATTTCTTTAGCAATCTGATAAGCCATGGCATCAAAGACAAGTTTTGCTTTTTTATCGCCATGTTTAATCATTTTCTCGACCTCTCTCGCATCATTCGTATCAAGGTAAGCCATCAGTCCGCCTTGACCGACCAGCTTTTTCATGACCTCATCACGATAGTATTGCCCTGAATAACATAAGGAAACGAGATCACCTGCAGGAACGGTTCCGGCACGCTCAGGAGAAAAAGGACCATCACCATGAAGCCCGTTATTCACATCGATGACTCGTCCATTTGCATGGGCACCGACCGTAATCCCTCCCCCCATGTGGGTTACAATAAGGCGGGATTCTTTGTAGGACATTTGCAGGTCTTTTGCAGCTCTTCTAGCTACCGCTTTTTGGTTTAGCGCATGGAAAATGCTTTTCCTTGGTATTTCAGGCACACCTGAAACGCGGGCTACATCATGGA
>NZ_JRNX01000228.1 GCF_000786645.1 Halobacillus sp. BBL2006 | reverse complement strand
ACATCTCCCGCCGTTATAGGGAAACAAGTTCTGATTATATCCGGGAGCAGATGGAAAAGTATATGGCACAGAAGCCTTGCCCGAAATGTAAAGGGAACCGACTTAACGAAGAGGCTCTTGCTGTTTTGATTAATGGGAAACACATCGGTCAAACGACTGATTACTCAGTTACAGAGGCGAAAGACTTCTTTGAATCTCTTGAACTGACTGAAAAAGAAGAGACAATCGCCCGTATGATCCTTAAAGAAATCTGTGAGCGCTTGAGTTTTCTTGCCAATGTCGGCTTGGAGTATTTAACTTTATCCCGCTCAGCTGGAACACTTTCAGGAGGGGAAGCCCAGCGAATCCGTTTGGCGACTCAAATTGGCTCTGCGTTAACAGGTGTGCTTTATGTGCTTGACGAGCCTTCTATCGGTCTCCACCAGCGTGATAACGATCGATTGATCAATACACTGAAGCGGATGAGAGACTTGGATAATACGCTTATTGTTGTGGAGCACGATGAAGACACGATGCTTGCTGCCGATTATTTAATAGATATCGGACCAGGAGCCGGAGCCCATGGGGGAGATATTGTTACTCAAGGGACACCGAAACAAGTTATGAAGAGCGGTAAGTCATTGACCGGCCAATATTTGTCAGGAAAGAAGTTCATTCCTTTACCGGCTGAGCGCCGTAAACCCGATGGACGCTTCTTGGAAATTAAAAAAGCAGAAGAGAACAACCTGAAGAAAGTGAATGCGAAAATTCCTCTAGGGTTGTTCACAGCCGTTACCGGTGTTTCAGGATCAGGAAAGAGTACGTTAATCAATGAAATCTTGTATAAATCCTTATCGATGAAACTTCATAAAGGGAAGCAAAAACCAGGGAAACACGAAACGATTGAAGGGATTGATCAGCTGGATAAGGTCATCGACATCGACCAATCCCCGATCGGACGTACACCAAGATCCAATCCGGCAACCTATACAGGGGTTTTCGATGACATCAGAGATGTTTTTGCTCAAACGAATGAAGCTAAAATCCGCGGCTATAAAAAAGGCCGTTTCAGTTTCAACGTCAAAGGTGGACGCTGCGAAGCCTGCCGCGGAGACGGAATCATCAAAATTGAAATGCACTTCTTACCGGACGTTTATGTTCCATGTGAAGTGTGTGATGGAAAGCGATATAACCGTGAAACACTCGAAGTTAAATATAAAGGTAAAAGTATCGCGGATGTATTAGGGATGACGATTGAAGAAGCTCTCGACTTTTTCGCAAACATTCCAAAGATAAAGCGTAAACTTCAAACCGTAGCGGATGTTGGACTTGAATACATCAAGCTCGGTCAGCCGGCGACGACACTCTCTGGCGGGGAAGCTCAACGTGTGAAATTGGCAAGTGAATTGCACCGCAGGTCGAACGGAAAGTCCTTCTATATTCTTGATGAACCGACGACAGGGCTCCATGTCGATGATATTTCCCGTCTGTTGAAAGTCCTTCAGCGACTCGTAGAGAATGGTGATTCTGTCTTGATTATTGAGCACAATCTTGATGTCATTAAAGAAGCCGACTTCATCCTTGATCTTGGACCAGAAGGTGGAGATAACGGTGGACAGATCATCGCTAGTGGTACACCAGAACAAGTCGCGGATCATTCCGATTCTTACACTGGAAAATATCTGAAGCCGGTTCTAGAGCGCGATCGTAAACGGATGGAGAAAGTGTTGAAATCGAAAGAAAAGGTAACGAGTAAGTAAATATTTTGACGTAGGAAGGATACTTCCGTATCGTTTAAGATACAAAAAGTGAATGAAAAGAGGGGGAAGTCCCTTCCGGTCACTTTATGAGATGATCCATTTACTGAGCAGCAAGAAGCGTTGAACGGGAGGAATTCATAGTGGAAGCAATCATACAAGAAAGAGTTCAAGACAAAATCAATGCGTTATCGAATAAAGATGTGTACGTGCACCTTGAAACGACGAACGGTGCTTATGCCAGCCATTTTGATGAAGAGGCATACAATGTTGGGGCATTTATTAGAAATGCGCAAGTTAAGTATCAACACGGAAAAATCGTCAGTACAGGCGGTTCTTACCGGGTCGGATTGAAGCTTGATCTCGGCTGGGTGTATGCAGAAGGATTAACAGATTTTGAAATTGATGATAAAAATCGTTTGTTGATGGCAGGTCACGATCGCGAGGGCCGTTTGATGGTCGCGCTCGAAATCAGTGAAACGCCATTCTCCCATGAGGCTGATCCTGATGAGTAACCAGCATGTTGTCGTCATTTTTCCTCACCCAGATGATGAATCGTTTGGAGCATCAGGAACAATTTCTAAGTTCAGAGACGAAGGCGTACCAGTCACTTATCTGTGCGGAACGTTAGGGGAAATGGGCAGGAATATGGGTAACCCTGTATTCGCTAATCGTGAATCTCTCTCTTCTTTCCGGAAGAAGGAGCTTGCAGAAGCTGCCAAACAGTTGGATATTGAAGTAGAGTATCTTGGATATCGGGACAAGACATTGGAGTTCGAACCCATCGACCCAATGGCGGAATACCTTAAAGAAAAAATTGTATCCTTGGAGGCAACGACTGTCATTACCCATTATCCTGGATACGCTGTCCACCCGGACCATGATGCTTTAGGTGCGGCTGTAGTGGAAGCAGTAAGCCGCATCGACGAAAAACATCGTCCGGAAGTTTGGATGCACGCCATTTCAAATAACCATGAAGACGATCTCGGTCAGCCTGAAATCGTACATGATATCGAACCTTTTTGGGAGCGGAAGCTTGCCGCCATTAAAGCTCATTTATCACAAGCCGATGGAATGATGAGCTTGATTCAATCGCAAGATCAGCAATCAGAACAATTGGAGCGTTTAAAAACGGAGCGTTTTTATCAATACAAATTTTAATGGAAATTTACACCACCCTGGGAAGACTCACCATCCTTTCAGGGTGTTTTCTTTTGGATCGTGTTTTTGAAACCTTTTGCCAGGGAATGCAGTATTAATGAATAAAGGAGTGGTTAATGACTATGAATAAAGAACGTATGAGAATCTTGAAAATGATTGAAGACGGGACAGTAAACGCAGAGGAAGGCGCAAAACTTCTCGAAGCAGTCGATGAAAATAACAAAAAGAACTCTGATGCAGCTTCGTCCAAATATGGAATCAAACATTTTCTAGGTGATGCTGTAGATAAGATTAAAAATGTTGATTTCGATCTCTCTTTTGGAGAATCTGTTTCCTTTGATTATGAAAAGACGTTAGAACTAAGCGATTTTAATGACCTCGACATTTCAATCGCAAACGGATCTCTTAAGCTTGAGACGTGGGACGAACCTCATGTGAAAGCTTCTTATCACGTGAAAGTCTATCAAGTGAAATCGGAAGAGGAAGCGCGCGAGCGTTTTCTAACGGATGGAGAGTTCTCTATTAAATCAGGACTGCTTCGTCTCGCAAGCCCTTCCAAGAAGATGAAAACGTCCGTGACCTTAAACATTCCTAAAAAACGGTACGAATTTATTAAGGCGAAACTGACCAATGGCGGAATTCGGTTGAATCAGGTTGATAGTGACCATTTCCAATTGAAAACGTCAAACGGAAAAGTTCAGCTCGCTCAAGTAAGTGGTGAAACTTGTAAGATTGAAACAGGGAATGGGGCCATCACGTTAGCGGAAGGTGATCTTGAAACGTGTGAAGTGGATACCATCAATGGAGCCGTCAACCTTTCTGGTCTTTATGGAAAGAGCGACGTGTCCGCATTAAGCGGGAGTATTACGGTCGAACATAAGGGAGAAAAGGCTCATACTGGTTTTTACAAAACGACAGCGGGCAGTGTAAAAGTGAGCCTGCCTCATGAGCGACGTATAGATGGAGTCTTAAGGTCAAAAATGGGAAGCCTAAACTGCCATCTAGAAAATTATAAAATTTTGAAAGATAAAAAGGATGTCGCAAATAAACTTCTTGAATTTGAAGCATTTGAAGAGCATGAACAAGCTTTTCATATTGAAGCCGAAACAAAAACCGGTTCTGTTACCGTTAAAACTCGTGAGTAAGAGTTTCTGATAGAAAGAAGGTTGAACAATGAAAAGTTGGTTGATTCATATTGTTGTGAATGCTGTAGCAATTATTGCAGTCGGGACGTTATTTCAAGCCATCCATATTGATGGGATAGGTGGTGCGCTTCTTGCCGCTTTCATTTTGTCGATTTTGAACGCAATCGTCCGCCCGATCCTCGTCGTGTTGACGCTGCCGATCACCCTGCTTTCCTTAGGTCTGTTCTTATTTGTCATCAATGCGATTACTCTTGCCTTAACTGATTTCTTCTTAGGAAGTACCTTTGAAATCGACGGATTCGGGATGGCGATCCTGGCAGCAATTATCATTTCATTAATCAATTTGATTTTAAACAGCTTAATTAAAGATATGAAAAAATAGAAATAGGATGGGCCGTATGA
>NZ_JRNX01000227.1 GCF_000786645.1 Halobacillus sp. BBL2006 | reverse complement strand
ACTCCATTAAAGCTCCCTATTCCGGAAGACTCAGTTTAGAGACTTTTATGGTGATGAATGGTGGTCTGGAAACCGGTCGCTTTCCGCGGCCCTACACGACGTAGGGTCGTTCGATGTTGGCACAGGACGTGCCGGTTTTAATCGAACGTCCTCTATTGTTTTAGCCTCCTCGAGCTGCGCTCTGTGGGGTCTAGCCAGCCTTTCCTTTCCCGCAGGAGTCTCCCAGTTTCCAGGCCACCATTTCGCTATTAAGGAGCTCGAAACTCTCGATTGTTGAAAGGAGCTTGTGGCGTATAGAATGCCTTTAAATCCAGCGTTTCAGCAGGGTTTCCACCATAAACGAGCAGATTAGCACAACTCTGATTTCGAGATGACCACTTGGCAAGCGACTCATTCCCCAACGCCCCTATTCCACACAAACATCTCGAAATCAAGTCTTCCACAATCCTGTACATTAGTCGAATAACTATGATTAACCTATGGATGGGTTATTAAGTAAACTGAGAATAAAACCACACAAAAAAAGCTTGAGGACCATACCGCCCTCAAGCTTTTTAATCATTATAGACTATTGCTCTTTTCCCTCTTTCTTCGCTTTAAAGTACATATAAATATTCGTAAAAATAAGAGCAACAGATAATACAGTGGCTACCGTCGATAATTCAACCAAATCCGTGAATAACCCGACCACCAGATAGCCAGCAAAAAATAAGGCGAACAGCAAATAATACACGACACTCTTCCTTTCTTCATAAACCTGTCTCCCATTATATCATCTCTTGAACCTATAAAAAAAACGCCAGGGCAATAGGGCCTGACGCTTATCCTCATCCGGGAGGATACATATAAAATCGGTAGATGGTGAATTCGTTTCCCTGTTCAATATTAAACGATTGAATATCGATGGAAGAGTATAAGACTTGATCATCCTGTTCTATAGAAATTTGCATTACGTACTCTTTGTCTTCCATCAATGGGATAGGGAAGGGGTTCACAATTTCCACCATCCATTCATAGGCAAGTTTCTCTAGGAATGCATGGGTGTAGGTAGTGGGGGTATCATCGAGCCAAATGTTCACAAGGGGAATCAAGGATCTGGATGATTGTTCCAATATAACTCCTCCGTTTAGGTTATAAATTATAATTTTCCCTAATTTATTCCCACATAAACAAAAGGGTCCCCACCTTATTTCTTATACTCTTTCGTCTTCGTTTAATGGTAGATTCACTTACCTTTTGCTTTCGTGCAATTTCAGCCACTGTATACCCTTGATAGCTTAGAAGGCAGACGTTCCTTTCCTGCAAGGAGAGATTAGAGTGATGGAGAAGATCATAGAGAAGGGAATGTTCATGAAGGGTTTCATCGGGAGAGTGAGGAGGGGGAGGCAGCAAAATTCTAATTTTCTCGTTTCGTTGTTCCTTTCTCATATAACTTCGTAAGTGAAAGATCAGTTCGTGAACAAAATAGGTGGAGAATTTGGACTTCGAAGGGCAATAGTTGTGGACACTCTTTTGAAAAACGAGGTAGGCTTCCTGAAGGTAATCATCAAATGGCTCCGGGATGTTCAACTTATGTAACGTGGAATAGATGAGCAGCTTATAATCTTGAAATGACGGCTTCGATGCTTTCATAGTTTACTCCTTTCTACTAAGTCTTATTATCTATGATTTGGAAATAAAAAGGAAGTAGCAAAAGGGAGAAAATTTCAATTATTCATCCATGTTTATAAATAAAATTAAAAATTTCATCATTTTTTGACACCAAAATTCAATTTTAAAACGATTATAAGTTAGAAAAGTTAAAATTGGAGAAAGAGGTGCTGTCTAATGATGGATGATTTGGAGTTTGAGCGAGTCGTAGTAGAAAATGAGAAGTTGATTCACTATCATATCCGTAGCTTACGCATTAACGATGCAAACCAGGACTTTTTTGCTGAAGCATTATTTGCCTTATGGAAAGCCTACGAAACCTATAACGATGAATTAGGCTCGTTTTCGACCTACATAAGCTGGAAGATCCGCAATGCACTGATTGATAAAATTCGTAAAGAGTCAAGGAACAATGAAGTAGAAAGCCTCTATCAAGCTAGTATTTTGCATGAAAAAGGTTACATGATCGAAGACCAAATCGCGGATCATTATTTATGGGAAAAAGTCCGTGATATACTGACGGATAACCAGTGGAAGTGGGTGTACTACTTCATTATTCATGATTTATCTGTAGAACAAATTGCTAAGCTTGAAGGAGTGACAAGGGATGCGGTGAAAAATTGGGGTAGGCACGCTCGTAACAAGTTGAAACAGCTGCCTTTAAGAGATTAAAAAAGCCCTGGAAAAAAGTGCTCCAGGACCTTTATGATTATTTTTCTATTGTGATATTAATTTTGCTAAGACCTAAAGCTCCAGCTGCTTTAATCATACGTGCAGCTTCTTTCTCAGCATCTTCGATAAGGACGTTGTTTCTTGAAATGCTCAATGTTGTCCCGCCAGACATCAATGAACGGTTTTCGTTATGGTCCTCATCTGAGGGCTGAATCAATTGTGGGCTGATCTCGTGTGCTTCCAGATTGCGCGTGCGATTCACACGACCGCGGATTTTACGGCCATGGTAGACGA
>NZ_JRNX01000226.1 GCF_000786645.1 Halobacillus sp. BBL2006 | reverse complement strand
CTCAAGAGTTTATAAACTCTTGAGAGGCTTTTAAATTTAGTTTTAAAAATCAGTCAATATCCAGTCAAACTGTTCTCCTACCCTATGATGAAAGGGTTTTGGGGGCTATCACATCATGCCGCCCATGGTTTCCTTAATTATAATAGCATTAAATAGCGTACAATTTCCTTAACAAGGCAACTGTTATTAGTCTTTAATCCATTTCTTTAATAGTAAGGAGATATTCTCAAATGAGTAGTATTATGTCAATGAGTATGTCATTTCCTAGTCAATAACACTTACCAATATATATAAAAAATTTGCACCAGGTTTTTAGCTCATAATAATAATCTCATCCTCATCTAACCAATTTTCTTCCAATAAATGAGTTTTGATTAATTCTGATTTGTCTGAATAAGCAACTATAGCCAAGCTTTCTTGCGCACGACTACAGGTTACATAGAACAACCTTCTTGTTCTCTCGACAGAGGAGTCCTTTCCCTCTGCTTCATTTCTTAGGTCTGTAGCAGTCTTTTTCTTGGCACCAAAAAGCTTTTCATAACTAAACATAAATCCTCGCGATTCCTCGTCATCAATTACTACCATAATACGAGGATATTCAAGTCCCTTGACGCCTTGATGTGTTTCAAATTTTGCATCTCCTTTTATATATGTGTCATAAGCCTCTATTTGACTAAATGGGATCTTAATAAAATCTTTCCAAGCATCTAGTTCATCACTAAATTTATCTTTACCATCAGGTTGACTAATCTCTTCTTCAATTAATAGCTTGAATTTTTCCGGGATAGTGAATAAACCTGAATTATAAATTGATTGAATAACCTCTTCAATAATAGGTTCTTTATCGTTTGTCCAAAGAGAGAGAAGGTCTTCAACACCTTGTTTAGCTAACTTGAGATTTTCAACTTGATTTTCTTTGTTATTAAAGTGTTTTCTATCTAACAATGGAGAGTACTTGTTCACTATCTTAGTAACAGTGTAATCATCCTGTAGTATGTTTGATCGAATAATAGGTAGAATTCTTTTTGTAAAAAGAGATAACTCAGGTAAATTTCCATCTAATACTCCGTTCTGTAGACCCTTTACGCTATAGAGAGTTTGAAATAAATCTGAAAATCCTAGTCTGTTTGCTGCCATATGATGTTCTAGTATTAAAGTTTTATAATCAAAAGCATCACAACTCCACGATCCATCTTTTGTAAGCTCTGACATTATTCTTGCAACTTCTTCTTCCATTAACTCCTTGCTACTATCACTGGGACATAAGAACATTCGTACAATCCCTTTATTATTATTTTCTCCTGGAACTTGATCTTGATTATCTACTGGCTCTCGAATTTTATTAATTAACTTAATTATTCTAGTTGGACAACGGTGATTTATTTCTTTTACGGGTGTAATCCAATCATCAGGAAGATTCGAACCTAAATCATGCTTTCCGTCACTATAAATACGTTGCATTGTATCACCGAATAATCCCAAAGAAAAACTTCCTTTATGTTTTTCTTGCATTTCAAATAAAGCCTCTATTAGATATTTACTAGTATCTTGGCTTTCATCAATAAGAAGAACTGGGTATTTATTCTTTAAAATCTTCTGCATTAAAGCATTTTCCATCAAAAATTGTTGGCCAATTTTTATAACTTCAGAATGGTTTATTGAGTTAAACCTTTGATTATCCCCATCAGGGCTGTAAATAAATTGATTTGTATTGGTAACATGCTCTAGACGTCTTTCTTTACTACTAATCTCTGCTTTAAGCTTTTCTGGATTTCTTATTCTACCCTTTTGCAATTTATCACTTAGTTCTTGAAGGTTATTACTTAACGAATTAATCAGCCACTTTTTTATATCTATTTGAAATGGCTTAATAATGCCCCAGATAAAACTATGAATAGTTGAGACATAAAATAAAGGATCATATTGGAGTCTTCTTTCAATCTCATCACGCGCGGCGTTAGTGTATGTAATTACAGCCACTTTACGCCCTTGTATTCTAAATGAATTGCCATAATGGAATTTGAATTGATCCAGCACTTGAACTAAAGACCTTGTTTTTCCAGATCCAGCCCCTGCAAATAGGAAAAAACTTTTTAGATTATCAGGGTCAAGACAATTCATTATTTGATTGTTAACAGAAGCTTCATATTCTTGAATATTCAATTCATTATGCGACCTTTTCATTTTATTACCTCATATTCTTTTTCACTAATAGATAAATGCTCATTTCTAAAAGAAACTTTTTCTTCTAACCATTTCAGCCCTTCAGTGATATAACCAGGTGTTTTAATTCTTTCAAAGTCGTCTGAATAGATTATATCTAATGCAAACTCTGCTTTCTTAGGAGTTTCTCTTAAGGAATTGAAAAATTTTTCACTTAATAGCTTATTGTCTGTTTTACCATTTAAAGAATCAATTGATTCTTTAAATTTCCTTAATAAACCTATCCCTTCATTGTTTTGAAAAAAATCTATATTTTCAAATGCTAAAGCATCTTCAAAGGTTGTTGCTAAAGCTTCCTGACCTGAACATTCCATAGGTGTTTGATAAGCTACCCTGATAAATTGACCATTGTTTTCAAGCACTTTTTTGTCACTATCTAAATTTAAAAGATCATCAATTTTAGTAAGTTTAGGCAGCCAATTTTTCAAGGTGTAATTATCTGTCAAGTAACCCTTGTTTCTTTCGGGGTAAATTGCTTTCTTACTAATCGGGCTTATACAATCTAGATCAGTAATAATCAAGCAATGAATACCTAATTTTTCTATTAAGGACTGCAATCTGTGAGCATGACTTCCCCCGATTTCTAAAATTGATATATAACTTTCATACAACTGATTAGAATCATTTTCTATAAATTGAGGTACTAGCATCCTTTCTGCTGGCCCTTCTACAAGAATAACAGCGTCAGCAAAGAATAAGTCACAATGAACTGACTTAATATAACGTGTGACAAACCTGTTAGTAGCTTCGTTTCTTCCAAAAACCTCTGATAAATTTTCTACTGTTGAGATAGGTATTGAAGATTTGTGACTTACCTGCTTTTTAAAATATCGTAATGAAGAAAACTCAGTTTCATGAGCTATATGACTAGAGTGAGTACTAACAACCATTTGAGTAGTAAAATTTCTAGATGTACCTAAATCTTTATGCGATCTTAAAACCTCATAAGCTTTTCTAATGAACACTTGTTGAACTTGCGCATGTAAATGTGCTTCAGGTTCTTCTATAAAAACTAAATGTAAAGGTGGGGTAATATAATCTTCTTTACTACTACTTTGTTCCTTTGCTACTTTACCTACTTGCATCCAATCATCCCTGAAACTCATAAGCTTAAATACCATGGAAATTAAGTTTTGATACCCTAATCCATTGTGACTTTCAGGAAGCCTCATTGGTATATTACTATCCGCATTAGATGAACTTAGCAAATCATATTGAACAGCAGATTTATGATCTAAATTATTCATTGGTTTAACCTGGGTAGATATAGTAATTTTAGGATTTGAGAAGCCAGGGTAACCTAAGGTTTCTAATTCCTGTATAGCATCTTTAAAATCTTCTTTTAGCTTTAAATCAAAAACTCTTTGAGCATTATGAATTGCCTCTAGAGCCCCAATGTCAGAGGCATCTGGTAACTTTTCAGGGTTTAAATGAGTATTATAGTATGTCCTTAATTGTGAAGATAAAGATTTTCCTCCACTAGCATAATTATTGTCATCGTCTAAATAAGGACTTTTATTATCTGGATCCGTAAACCCTCTTTGAGCAGATATGTAGTCAATACGTATTAATCCAGTTAAAGGGTTACCATCAGTTGGTTCAATTTCCGGTCCTAATATTTGAGGAGTTGTATGTTCAGTAGACAATTTATTAGAATCAAGTGTATAGGATCTGATTACAAAATACTTAAGTAAATTCTCTTCCAGAAAACTTCGCATATTCTGTGGTGATAGTTCGAATAGATCTGAATCAGGGCCTTTATTTTCTCTATTTTGAATAGCCTCTTTAGCTGCCATTCTCGCAGAAGTATAACCCTTAAATAATGATTTTAAGTCTTTAGGTTCAAGTCTTATCCGTACTCCTACATAACCACTATCCCAATTTAGTGATGGTATTAGATGTGTTACATGGTGCAATTCGTTTTCTTCAACTTTTAGCCACAAATCTAATGATGGTAAAAATTCCTCCCAATCATCAATACTTAACGTTGGTCCTGATTTATCTTCCACACCTTCCTCCCATCTGTCCCCTATTTTGTTTATTTCTATCCAATTAGAAAGTGTGAAATCAGTAGTTGAAAAACTCCTTTGAAGGCCTTTTATTAAAAACTTTTTCAATGCATCCATTGCAGTAGTTTTCCCGCTATTGTTAGCTCCCACTAAAACAGTTTTCTCATCTGCAAACTCAATTCGACAAGACTTTAGTTTTCTGAAATTCTGTATATCTACGTATTTTATTTGCAAAGTTCTCCCTCTTTCCTTAATTAGAAAATTATGGATTCTTAATACAAAATTCGATAAACATACAAAATATCCTCTGATAACACACTAATTTATACAAAAATAGCTTGAACAAAAATTGGTTCAAGCTTGATTTATGGTGGAACGCCGCCCATTCACTGTATTAAATAAATAATAGAATATAAGACGTAAAAACCCATATATAATCGGTGTTCCAACTTTACGTTATTAGTATGAGGTTAAATAAAATAGCAGCATTAATAAAGAAAATCCAGTCAAATGTACCACCTCTAACAGGCGACAAAATGACCGATAACTTAGAAGGTTGTTGGAGTACATATGATTAGGATAAATGTGGTTAGAACACCTTCTTTAGTATTTAAACTGATGAATACAAATAACAAATGAGGAAATAAAAATGAGATTCTCCCCCCATAGAGGATATGATTTTAATAATTCGAGTTTCTTCTATCATTTATACATCTTAAAAGATTGTCAGGTAATATATATTTTAAGCATATCAATTAATCTAGGATTAGATCCTAGATTTACCCTCGTTACTGAAAGCAGCTAAGTTCCCAAGCAAATTAAAAAAGCCTGTAGAAAAACGAAAAAGGTTTATCTACAAGCCAATATCTTCACTAATTCAATAGATAATCACTACTCTTTTACACCGCCGCCACTCATACCTTTTACTAGATACTTCTGAAAGATGATCGCTATCACTACTGGCGGGATGGAGGCAACTACTCCGCCTGCTGCAGTCATCCCATAGTCGGTCAAATGACGGCCGCTGAACTCAGCAATCGCTACAGAAATTGTTTTGGCATCCAGACTTGAAGTAAAGAGTAATGCATAAAAGAATTCTTCCCATGACATCAAAAATGCTAATATCCCTGTGGCAATAAAACCTGGTCTTGCAATCGGGACAATCACATGCCATAAAAGTTGAAATCTATTACACCCGTCAATGGCAGCAGCTTCTTCAAAGTCCTTACTAATTGAACCAAAGTAGCTTTGCATAATCCAAATGACAAACGGGATGATAAATGTGGCATTTAATAAGACTAATGACATTTTGGAATCCAGCATATTCAAGCTACTTAACATCAAGTATAGCGGCAGCACAATTACTACTGGTGGAATCATATAAGTAAATAAGAATAGATAAATTAAATTTTGACGGAATTTAAACTTCAGCCGGGCAAAGGCATAAGCAGCTACGCCACCACATACAAGTGCGAGCAAGGTTACTAAGCCTGCTACCTGAAGGGTATTAAACATGGCAACCCGAAACGTATAAGCCATCTCATTCTTATTACTTATTAATATATCCAAGTATCTCTGCCAGGTAATCGTATCAGGAATCCAGTCCAATGGAACCTGCCTCAATTCTTCTGATACCGATATACTTGTTATGAACATCCAAACGAATGGTCCTAAGGTAAAGAGCGTAATAAGCAAGGCGAATATGTATTGTAACGTTTTGAATCCTTTGCTTCGTTGCATATTAAGTCTCCTTTCGCTTTAACACTTTGATATATGCAACCGTCAACAAGACAATGAGTAAAGCGATTAAATACGAATAAGTCGCTCCACTTGAGTAATTAAGGTTTTCAAAAACTTCCGTATATGCCTGGTAACCTAATACCATGGTGCCATTCGCCGGGCCACCTCTGGTCAACACATAAATCAAATCAAACACTTTAAATGTTTCCATCGTACGCATAACGACAATGACTAATATCATCGGTTTTAAATAAGGCAGTGTAATATGAAAAAAACGCTTCAACAAACCAGCACCATCTACAACTGATGCTTCATAGACTGATTTATTCGTTAATTTTAATGCGGACAGCATAAATATCACTACGAGTGGCGTCATTTTCCAAACGTCCGCTATTATAACCATATTCATTGCCTGCAATGGAGTTCCTAACCATGATTTATACTCATCAATGATACTTAACTGCATCAATAAAGCATTTAGCGCGCCATATTCCGGATGATAAATCCATTTCCACATCGAGCTGCTGACAATATTGGGTACAGCCCACGGAACGATGATAATAGCGATCAGGAAGCTTTTACCACGAAAGTTTTCATTTAACAAAAGTGCTATTGTTATACCAAGAATCAGCTCAAGAGCGATAGATACTAGTGAGAAATAAGCTGTACGGCCGACTGTTTTCCAAAAGTATTCATCACCTAATATGGTTGCATAATTAGCTAGTCCAATGAATTCGCCTGTCCCCCCAAGAGAAAGGTTCATATCTTGGAAAGTATAAATAAAAGTACGTACTAAAGGGTAAACCACAATTCCGAATACAATAAGAAGTGCGGGTAATATGATAATCCAGGCAAACTTCTGTTCAGACAATTCTTTCTTCATTATTTCCCTCCCCTTTTCAGACCAGGCGATGGTTAATTTTATCTATCATTTCTTATACAAAATAATGGTAGAGTCTCCTGTACATTCATATACAGGAGACTTACCGGAACTTTTACTTAATAATATCTTCTGCCTTCTCTTGTAAGTTGGATAATCCTGCATCCACGGAGTCGACTCCTGTTAAGATTTCTTGTACTTCTACCTGAATACTTTGGGAGAAATCTCCGTATGCTGGGATCTTCGGACGACTTTTCATATAATCGAATTGTTTACTGGCCACTTTTATCATTTCTTCATTATTCTTCAGAACTTCTTCGTCCTCATACAGGGACTTCCAGATTGGTAAGGTAATATCAACATTTTTCTTTTGTACTTTTTTTGAAGTAAGGAACTGGATATACTTCCAAGCAGCTTCCGGATTGTCACTGCCGGAAGTGATACCTAACCCTTCACCGCCATAGACCGTTGAACTTCTTACCTCATCACTTCCAGGCACGAGTGTAACGCCAAGCTGATCAGAAATATCTGACTTTTTCACTTCGTTATACATGAAGGACCAATTCAGACCAAAAGCTGCTTGTTCATTAATGAAAGTATCAAGAACATCCTGTTCCAGGTACTCGGTGGAATTAGGGTTTGATATGCCGTTCTCTAGACTGGAAGCCATGAAAGTGGTTCCTTCTGTAATTCCTTCACTGGTAAATTGCGGGTTTTGATTTTCGATAATATCGCCGCCATACCCCCCTGTGACAGCTACAAAATCACAAACTAATGCTTCACTCTGACTCCAGCTCCACACCGCAGGGTGTTCCACAATTCCTTGTTCCTTCAGTGCTTTCGACTGTTCCTCTAATTCCGCCCATGTTTCAGGAGGAGAATCGAATCCTGCTTCTTTCAACATCGCTTTGTTGTAAAACAAAAATTTAGTATCGTTTTTCCATGGCATCGCATACATGTCACCGTTGAAACTCATACCTTCTATAAATGAATCAAAAATATCCTTTTTATCTTCTTCCGGTAATTCTTCTGGGATTTTTTGCAATATCTGTGCATTCGCGAATTGTGCTACCCATGGCTGATCCACAATCGTGACATCATAGTCACCAGATTTAGCAGAAGTAAGTACTTTTTGTTTTAAAGAGTTATAAGCTACAAACTCAACATTAACATCAATATCTGGATTTTCTTCTTCAAACTTTTTAGTAATGTCTTCAATTGCTCCTTCCGTTCCCGATCCACTAGGCATAATCACATCAACAGTAGCGCTTTCCTCACCATTACCACTAGACCCAGCGTCAGAAGAACAGCCGGTAATGACCAAAGACATCATAATCGCCAAAACAGTCAATAACGTTTTGATTTTCATATTCATTTAGCCTCCCAATATTAATCTTATTTTGTGCTAAACTATCCAGCTTACCTATTGTCACGAACAAACTTTCCTGCCTTTGAATCTACAATCAGCTCACTATTCTTTCTTGCTTTCAGTAAACTCGCTGGGATTTCTGAAGTGGCTTCCGTACGGACAGTTCTTTCTACAATGCCTGCTTTTTCATCGCCACTGGCTATTAATAGAATTTTGTTCGAAGCTAAGATTGTTTTCATGCCAAGTGTAATACCTTGGGAAACCTCAATAGGCTCTTCAAAGTATTTGCCGGAGACCTTCTGTGTTACAGAATTCAGGGAAACTACATGAACCTCTTTATCCATCGGTACATCCGGTTCATTAAATCCAACATGTCCATTTAACCCAATACCAAGCAGGGTGAAGTCTAAACCTCCCCTTTGGTGAAGCTCATAGACAATTCGTTTGCATTCTTTGTTCAGATCATCAGCCTTCCCATCAAAGAAAAGGATATTTTCTTCTGGGATATTCACAGGTTTATATAGGTATTGATCTAATGTTTGTCTGCAGCTGCCTTTTACATCACCGTTTATACCCGCCCATTCATCGAGACTGACAAAGGTAATGCCACTAAGATCGAGACTTAACTCCTTTACTTTTTGTGAGAAAACCTGGTAAGTTCCGATAGGCGTATTCCCAGCAGCTAAGCAAATAGTAGCTGTAGGGTTTTGTTTTACATAAGAAATGATGCGTGCAGCGGCTAGTTCAGACAACTGTCGATAATCCTCAACTACAGTTAGATTATTGAAAAGCTTTACCTCCTTCCTACGTTTTGTTCCACATTTTCAAACTGGGGCAAATAGTCCTGATGAGCTTCTAAATAGTCATCCAGAATAGATTTAGCAACATTGCTGGACGGTACCAACGGGTGAACAGTTAGTGCCCTTAAAGCTTGTGTATAGTCTCCGTTTACAGCTGCTTCCACCGTCAGTCTTTCGTACGTTTTCACAGGTTTGATTAAAGACATCGCTTCATCAGGGACTTTCCCAACGTTTAGGGGGAAATAACCATTCTTATTAACCAGGCATTGTACTTCTACGACATCATCATCTTTCAAACCAGCAATTGTTCCATTGTTAGGAACATTCAGGGTAAGCACTTGCTCTTTGTTGTTGACAATGCTTTTCATAATATTAAGAGCCAGTCCTTCGTAACCTTCTTCTTCAAATGTGATTTCCACTTCTTCTTCCTGTTCATAGACATTGTGGACCTCCCCTGTAGTCTCTCGTGACATATAAGTTGAGGCTCTAGCATCTAATGTGTTTTTATAATCCTCAATGGCTTCTTTTGTCTGCCCTTTATTCACATAGTCGGTCAATCTACTAAAGAGAGGCCGGTTCAATTTAATAATCTGTTCTCCCCGGGTTTCGTTCACCTTTAAAATGTTTTTCACAGATTCGGTTTGATAATAAAAATAATATAAGTATTCATTAGGAAGCATTCTCATATTCCGGACCAGCGTCGGGTCAAAGAAGTTAAAGATATGAGAGATACGGGCAAGCTTTTCATAGTCTGCCAGTATTTCAGGGAGCTTGTCCTCTCCATCTACATAAACGGAAGGCACCCACCCCAAGTGATTTAGTCCAAAATAACTCGCTTGCAGTTCTGTATGAGGTACTTTGAGATACTTTCCTAAAGCATTTTTAATGCCTGCATGTGCATCACAAATTCCGATCACCTTATCATGGTGGCCATATGTATTTAATGCTTGAGCAATCAACCCGGCAGGATTAGTAAAATTGAGTAGCCATGCATTTGGAGCTAGTTCATTGATGATTTTGGTATACTCCAGCATGACAGGTATAGTACGGAGGGCCATTGCAAATCCTCCCGGCCCGGTGGTTTCCTGACCAATCACCCCATACTTCAGTGCTACACGTTCATCCACACTTCGGGATTCCTCTTGCCCTACTCGAATCGCAGAATAGATGAAATCCGCCTCTGTAACCGCTTTCTTAATATCCGTAGTAATCGTTAACTCGAATGGTTTTTCATTCTCTTCCACTAAATACTTGGACAATTCTCCCATGACGGATAAACGTTCTTCATCTTTATCGAATAAGACCACTTCGTCTATAGCTACATCCTTGTGTGAAAATAAACCTTCTATCAATAATGGGGTCCGCATCCCTGCTCCCCCTAATATGGTTAGTTTCATTTAGCTCCCTCCATTTACTTGTTGTTTTCTAATAACTCCCTGGTGACTCTATCCCAAGTCGGGCTATGCTCTGCTCCACCTAACCCTTCGACAGAACAGGCCCCACAAAAGTTACCGATACGAATAGCTTCTGGAAAGCTGAAACCTTTTAGTATCGCGGCAATAACCCCTGCTATAAATACATCTCCAGCTCCTGTTGTATCTACTGGTGTTTTTCCCTCGGCAGGAATAAGAATCACCTTGTCTTCCTCTCGTATTAGTGCTCCCTTGCTTCCTACCTTTACGATGATATTATTTTCAGGATTCAACCGTTGGAGCTCTTCCACAGCCCTTTCCGTGTTGTCTTCCTTTGTGATCACTTTAGCTTCCTTCATGTTTGGAGTGAAAAAATCTCCCATCCTTATGATGTCTTTCAGCTGACTGTCTTGTAACCAGGACTCATTCCATCCAACATCGAGTGAGACTTTTATCGCTTTCCTTTTAGCTACTTCTATGATCGATACAGCTTCTGGCCTAGCTTCGGTATGTATAACTTTGGCATCTACTCTCTCGATGACTGAACGAACATAACTTTCAAAACTGAAATTATGGATTGAATCTTCGTAAGAAATAAAGGATCGATCCCCACCATAATTCAACGCTACAGACAAAGTACGTAATGGTTGGTCCAACCTATGCATGTATTCCGTATTAACCCCTTCTGATTCCAGTTTGTTAAGAATGAAATGGCTTAAAAAATCATTCCCTATGGGGGCTGCTATAGCCACTTTCATTCCTAAACGAGCGAGCGCAACCGCAGCATTATAGGAGGCGCCACACGTAAATGCAAAGTCGTCACAATATAGCTCCTCACCAGGTTGAGGAACATTCTCTATTTCGGGGAAAATTACATCAACCGATACATTACCGGTAACTAGTACATCAAAAGCTACCATTCTACCCCTCTTCCACTTATTATTTGTTACTACAAATTCGAATGATAAAGTTGCTTTTTAATCAAACATCTCTTAATATATAACTATTCTACTTACACTCAAAATGTTGTTGTAACATATTTTATATGTTGTTATAACAATACATTTCATTCGTCTATTCGTCAAGTTTTTTATTGGAATTTTCTAATAATTTATTGATATAAGTAAGAATAAAGTACAGCCATGGAGGTGAGAAAAGTGCTGAAAAACAATACAGGAAGGTCGTTATACCACAGTATTAAAGACAATTTACTTGAATTAATAAAAAATGGCACTTACGAAGTCGGAAGTCAGCTTCCTACTGAATCTGCTTTAGGGAAAGAATTTGGAGTGAGCAGGACAACCATAAGATTAGCACTGCAACAACTCGAGGCAGAGGGGTTGATCTATAAGGTCCAAGGGAAGGGCACATTTGTAGCACAGCCAAGAATCAACGAACATATTACTCCAAATATTAAAAGCTTTTCTGAACAAATGAAAGAAGCAGGTATGACCTCCTATTCCAAAGTGCTAAGTTTGGATTTAATCCCTGCTACCTTATTTCTAGCTCATGCACTTGATTTAGAAACTAATGATCCTGTCATAAAGTTAGTAAGACTTCGCTATGCGAATGATATCCCTTATCAGCATTCTACTTCCTATATTCCTTGGAAGATTGCACCCGGACTGCTACAGGAAGATTATTCGCATTCTCTTTTTAATCTCTTAAAAACTAAATATAATATTGAAATATTAAAGTCGGTGGAGTCTATTCAACCGGTGCTACCAGAGATAAAGGAAAGCGAATTATTGGATATCCCTGAAAATACTCCCTCTATCCGATTGGAATCCTATACTTACTCTAAGGAAAATGTACCGATTGAGTATTCAACTACCATCGTGCGAGGGGACTTCGCCAATTTTGTTACCGTGAGATATTACAATAAATAACCATATGTCTGAAACTAACTTACCCCAGTTCCTTCTGATTCTGAAGAAACTGGGGTAACTATATTATTATTCGGAAATATATTTTGGCTCAGCACTTTTCTGATCGGCACCAGTCCGCATAATCACCTTTTCAATCACTTCATCTAATGCCTGTTTACTAGGTTTTAAGATTTCCATAGGAGCATATAAATCTTCATTTTCTGTTAGTACTTTTCTTAGTGCATCAGACCAGGCAATGTTTAACTCCGTATTGTAATTAATCTTTGCGTGCCCATAGGAGATGGCTTTTTGCAAATCAGTATTAGAGATTCCAGAGGCTCCATGCAGAACAAATGGAACATCGGTAGATTGACGTAAACTGGCCATCTCCTCAAAACCTAAATTCGGCACTCCTTTATATTTTCCGTGGACGGACCCTAAAGCCGGTGCGAGGCTGTCAATTCCCGCCTCTTTAGCGAGCTGAATACATTCGTTCTGATCAGCATAGATCAAATCACTATAGACCCCATCTTCTGTACCTCCGACACTTCCTACTTCAGCTTCCACCGTAACACCTTGGCGGTGGGCATAGGCTACTACTTCCCTGGTTTTCTTCACATTTTCCTCGATCGGGAGTTTAGAGCCATCGTACATAACTGAATCGTAACCGGCATCCACTGCTTCTTTACAACGTTCAACCGTTTGACCATGGTCTAAATGCAGTACAGCTGGAACAGTAACACCTAAATCTTTTTTCATAATGGCAAAGACTTGGGCAAGCAGCTCAAATCCACCTAGTTGGTCCACGATTTTATCTGTTGTGCCCACAATT
>NZ_JRNX01000225.1 GCF_000786645.1 Halobacillus sp. BBL2006 | reverse complement strand
ATGACACCGACGTTTTTCGGCAAAAATCGAACGGGTGATCTAATGGCTCGAGCCACCAATGATTTAAAAGCGTTGACGATGACGGCGGGGTTCGGAATACTGACTCTAGTGGACTCAACGGTGTTCATGTGTCTGATTATTGCGGTCATGGGCTTTACTATCAGCTGGAAACTGACCTTGGCCGCTCTTCTTCCATTACCAATCATGGCCGTCGCGATGAATCGGTATGGGAAAGTGATTCATGCTCGCTTTACAGAAGCGCAAACCGCTTTTGGGGAGATGAATAACAACGTTCTTGAATCAGTCAGGGGTGTCAGAGTACTCCGAGCTTTTGTCCAGGAGAATCATGATAACCAGAGGTTTCAAGACATGACGGAAGAAGTATATGACAAGAACATAGAAGTAGCGAAAATTGATGCCTTATTTGAGCCGACGATCCAAATTCTAGTCGGACTGTCTTATACGATTGGTCTTGGGTATGGGGCGGCTCTTGTGTTTCAAAATGTCATTACATTAGGACAAATGGTATCTTTCAATGTTTATCTAGGGATGCTCATCTGGCCGATGTTTGCAGTCGGTGAGTTGATCAACGTTTTACAACGGGGGAATGCCTCCTTGGATAGAGTAAACGAAACATTGGATTACAAGCCAGATGTGTGGAGTCCAGCAATTTCAAAAGTGGTAGATCGACCAAAGGAAATTACGTTTAAGGATGTTTCCTTTCAATATCCCGACGCTGAAACGGAAGGGTTAAAGGATATTAATCTTGCCATCCGTCAGGGGCAAACGGTTGGTATTGTTGGAAAGACCGGGGCAGGGAAAACCACGATTTTCCGACAGCTGCTTCGTGAATATCCAGGTATCAAAGGAAATCTGCACATAAATGGAGTAGATATCCAGGACTTTGACCTTGAGACGACCCGCTCTTGGATCGGTTATGTTCCACAGGATCAAGTATTGTTTTCGAAGACGGTCCGTGAAAATATTCAATTTGGTAAAGCGGATGCGACTGACAAAGAGATTCATCGCGTACTTGAGCTTGCCCACTTTTTGGATGATATTAAGAATTTGCTAAAAGGTCTGGATACAAAAGTTGGAGAGAGTGGTGTGACGTTGTCTGGTGGTCAAAAGCAGCGCGTTTCTATTGCTAGAGCATTTATTATGGATCCACAGATTTTGATTTTGGATGATGCCATGTCTGCTGTTGATGGAAAGACAGAAGCGAACATCATAGATCATTTAAGAAAAGAAAGAAGAGGAAAAACGACGTTGATTGCAGCTCATCGCTTATCTGCAGTAACTCACGCAGACCATATCATCGTCCTTGATGAAGGACGGATTGTTGAAGAAGGTACACATGAGGAACTGGTCAGCCAGATGGGATGGTATCAAGAGCAGTATGAACGTCAACAGCTGGAAGATGAGGAGGTGAAGCGATGAGGAAAACATCCACCGAGCGGAAATTGTTTCAATATGCCTTGTATTTTAAGAGAAGTATTTTAATAGGATTGTTTTGTCTTGTTATCGCCGTTGCTTTGGAATTGACCGGACCTTTCATCGCCAAACGTTTAATTGATGAACACATTGTAGGAATCGAAGATCAATGGTATCAAGTCGAGTCAGCAGATGATTATACGGTCAGATATGAAGGAAACCTGTATAAACGAGAGGATCGTCTGGAGGGAACGGAAGAAAAGCTGGGAATAGCCACAATTCTGCAAGTGGATCGGTCATATTATTTCGTGAATGAAGATCTTCCGACAACAGGAACCCGTTCAGTCGTTGGAAATGAGTTGAGGCTGGAGGGTCCCTATCAAACCTACCGTGCCGAAGCGCAGCCACTCTCGCTTTCACAGTTATATCGCTTTTTTCAACCGGAAATCCCTTCGATCTATTGGCTTTTAGGAATCTACGTCGGTCTTTTATTCATAGCGGCTGTCTTTCAATTCACCCATACGTTCCTTTTGCAAAAGTCTTCAAATCGTATCATTCGTAAAATGAGAAATGACCTTTTCACCCATATACAGCGGCTGCCAGTCCAGTATTTTGTCAATCAGCCGGCAGGTAAGGTTGTTGCAAGGGTAACGAATGATACAGAAGCGATACGTGAACTCTATGTTCGTGTGTTAGCGACTTTTGTTACGAGCTTTTTCTATATGGCAGGGATTTATGTAGCCTTATTCCTTTTGGATATAAAGCTGGCTTTGATGTGTTTATTGCTCGTTCCGGTCATTTTTGTATGGATGAAGTGGTATAAGAGGTTTGGTGGGAAATATAACAAGGTGGTCCGATCCACGGTCAGTGACATGAATGGAAATATTAACGAAGCGATTCAGGGAATGTCAATTATTCAGGCGTTCCGTCAAGAGAAGCAAACCTCCCGTGAGTTCGAAGAATTGAATGAGCGTCACTTTACCTACCAAAGGAAACTTGTAAGATTAAGTGCACTCACTTCCTGGAATTTAGTAAATGTGTTGCGGAACATTGCTTTCGTTGGTTTCATTTGGTATTTCGGTTCTCAATCTCTAGTAGTAGAAGGAATTGTCACTGTCGGAGTCTTGTATGCTTTTGTAGACTATTTGAACAGACTTTTCCAACCAATTACC
>NZ_JRNX01000224.1 GCF_000786645.1 Halobacillus sp. BBL2006 | reverse complement strand
AAGATTTAATAAGAAAAATTAAAAAACAGATAAAACAGAGACAAACAATTTTTCGGGCTTGAAGGACATAAAAAATGAACTAAACCAATTAAAATATTTCAAAAAGTAATTGAGGAATATGTTGCGTTGTTGTACACTAGATATGAAATATATTATATATATTATTTCAAAACTTTCAATGGAGATGATCGATAATGACTATCATCGTTAATAATGTAAACAAAACATATGAAAGTGGAGAGGTAACTATTCATGCTCTTAGAAATGCATCATTAGAGATTCCTGATCACAAAATTGTTACCATTCTCGGACCATCCGGTTCAGGTAAATCGACTTTACTTAACTTTATCGGTGGCATTGACCGCTTTGACTCAGGGGCCATTCATGTTGAGAATCAAGCGTTGGCAACGTTAAAAGATCATTCATTGACAGAATTTAGACGGAAATACGCTGGCTTTATTTTTCAACAATATAATCTTATTCCGACTTTGACCGTAGAAGAAAATGTAGAGGTAGGACAAGTGTTGAGCGACAATCCACTAGAAATGAAAGATATCCTGGAGAAGGTAGGGATGTATGAAAAAAAAGATAAGTTTCCCTATCAGCTCAGTGGAGGAGAGCAGCAGAGAGTAGCCATTGCACGTGCACTCATAAAGAATCCTCAATTTCTTTTATGTGACGAGCCTACGGGAGCTCTCGATGAGGATACAGGAAAGAAAATTTTGCAGCTGTTAAAATTCGTCAATGAGACGTACGGAACAACTGTGTTAATCATTACTCATAACCAAGGTATCGGTGAGATGGCTCATACAGTCATTAAAATGAGCAGCGGGGAGATTGTGGAAAGTTATGACAATGAATTCCCAGTCGATCCTGAAAGGGTGACTTGGGCATGATTCTAAGAAAATCAATTACAAGAACAGTGAAAGAAAAGAAATTCCAATACTCAGGAGTCATCGTTCTTCTAATGTTAGCTGTCATGTTGTATATTTCTTTATCTATGGCAATTAGTACATTAGAAGGTCGAAATGATCAATTTACAGAGGAGTACAACCAGGAATCGTTTCACTTCGTAACAGGAGAACCACTGTCTAGGGAACAATTAAATGCGTGGGAAATAAAGTATTCAACGACACTTGAAGAGCGTAGACATCAGGATATTGATATTGATCAAGATACAACACTTCGATTATTCGAGCCTACTGAGAAAGTGAATCTTGCTTATATATCTACAGGTACTATGCCTGAGAAAAGAGGCGAAGTCGTTTTAACAAAGGTTTTTGCTGAGGAAAATGGTTATGAGGTAGGGGATGAAATCAAGCTTAATGGAGTAGCGATCAAGATTACAGGGTTTGTATATCTCCCCGATTATATTTACATGGTTGAACGTCAAACGGACATTCTGAGTAATGCCGAGCAATTTGGTGTGGGTATGACGACTAAAGAAACCCTTGATGAAATAGAAGGTTCAGAACAATTTGAGGTGCTTGGTTTAAATGAAGCAGGAGATGTACCCGATGGATTTAGAGCTGAAATAAGCGAAGAGGCATCACTACTTCAATTTGTAAGTCGACAAGACAATGCTCGAATACAATTCGTGGAAAGCGAAATAGAAGGTGCAAAAACAATGATTACAACGCTTCCTCTATTTATTCTTGTCTTGTCTGTCGCAATGGTCCTCATGCTCATGAAACGAAGGCTGGATATGCAAAGAAAAGAAATCGGTACTTTGATGGCACTTGGATATCGTAAAAGAGAGCTTATTCGCCATTATTTAGGGTATGCGTGGTTTGTTGGTTTGACAGGAACCATACTCGGTCTTGCAGCTGGAGGAGCATTATCGATCCCTCTTTCCAACATCTATGCCAATTACTTCAATTTGCCTCAAATTTCGTTTTTTGATTTCAATCCCTGGGTGTTAGTGATCGGGTTTGTTATACCATTATTACTTACAATCATTTTAACTGTCTTTGTTATCTCACGGACTTTGAACACAGATCCTTTAACGTTATTGCGTCCAAAAGAAATGTCAAGCGGAAAGAAATCTTTGATGGAAAAACTTCAGATCATAAATAAAGGAGGATTCATTCAAAGGTTCCGACTTCGTTTGATGGTCCGTAGCAAAGTGAGGAGCCTCTATATTTTCCTTGGTGTCATGTTTTCGACTGTCCTTTTAATGTTTGGGTTAATTACATTCAATTCCATGGATCGTTTGGTAGAATCGACTTATCAAGATATCCAAACTTACGATTATGCTGTTTACTTTAATACACTGCAAACAGATCGCTCTAAGCAAGGAGTAAGCCCGTTTACGATGAGCGAAGTGATGGTTTCATTAGATCAAGAAGAAGCGAAGGTGAATATGTTTGGCATAAAACCTCAAACGAATCATCTTCAACTTCTGAATGACGGAGAACGTTTGAATCGTAATTTAACAGAAGGGGCGGTAATTTCTCAACCTTTAGCAGCTGTTTTAAACGTTGAGACAGGAGACCGTTTAGTTGTGGGCAATTCACTGAATGATAGTGAATTGGAAGTTAAGGTCAAAGGCATTGCCGATATCTTCATAGGGAATAGCTTATATCTTCCACTTGAGAAAGTAAACGAATTTCTAGGTTTTCCAAAAGGGTCTTATACAGCAGTCTGGCAAGATGATAAACCTGCGTCAAATGATAATGTATTTATGGTAGAAGATAAACAAAAAGTGATAGATAGTTTTGAGTCGACTTCAGGCGCTACTCGTTATTCAGTCATCGGTATGTCAGTGTTTGCTGTGATTATCGGGGTAATCGTACTGACATTACTGACGAATCTGATTGTAGAAGAAAATTCCCCATCTATTTCATTGTTCAAAGTGATGGGGTATCATGACAAAGAAGTATCTAAGTTGGTATTAAGTGTCTATACGCCAATTGTATTGATTTCCTATTTTCTATCCATCCCGCTTAGTGTTCAGGCTCTTCAACAGACTATGAACAGCCTGGTAGAACAGACAGGCTTTTTATTACCTGCAGAGATCACATGGTGGATGGTGATTACAGGATTTGGGGTAATTGTACTGACCTATTGGATTTCTCTTCATTTATCAAAACGTAAATTAAAGCAAGTATCGTTGCAAGAAGCTCTAAAAAAACAACAGGATTAAAAAAATCCCTGCCACGGAAAATTCTTCGTGACAGGGATTTTCTTATCCAATGATTTTCTTTATAATTGCTAAACCCAACGCAGAACCCGGGTAACGAAAGTTCTGATCAAATCTGGTTGTTTGCTTTGTGATGCCTTTTTCATGAGTGAACGTATAAAAACTCGACTCTCCGTGGTAGCTTCCTATTCCGCTTTCCCCTACGCCGCCAAAAGGTAAATGAGGGTTGATGATATGGTAGAGGGTATCATTGATACAACCTCCTCCATAGGAAATGGATTCCGTAATAAGCTTTTGATCTTCTCCATTGTCTCCGAAGTAGTATAGAGCAAGAGGTTTAGGTCGTTGGTTGACTTGATCTATGACTTCATATAAGTTCTCATACGTTAAGACAGGAAGAATAGGACCGAAAATTTCATCTTTCATCACAGGGTCTTCCCACGTAACTTGATCAAGGATGGTCGGTTCGATTCTTTGTTTTTTCTCATCCAACCCTCCTCCTGCGACTACGGTTCCGGAATCAAGGTAAGAAGAAACCCGATCAAAATGCTGTTGGTTTACAATCTTTACGTATTCCTCATTCTCCAGGGGTTTCTCACCATAAAATTGATGAATGTATTTTTTCATTTCCTTAATTAACGATGCTTTTACTTCATGGTGTACGAACATATAATCAGGAGCAATGCATGTCTGGCCTGCGTTTGTAAATTTACCCCAAACAATCCGCTTGGCTGCTAAATCGATGTTCGCATCTTTATGAACGATCACTGGACTCTTGCCACCTAATTCCAGTGTAACAGGTATAAGCTGTTTGCTTGCTTTTTCCATGATAATTTTGCCAACAGGTACACTTCCTGTGAAGAATATATAATCAAGCGGCTGGTCCAATAACTCTTGAGTAACTTCTTTATCCCCTTCAACAACTGTAATGAATTGAGGAGAAAAATACTGGTCAATCATTTTCTTCAGGACCCAGGAAACCGTTGGTGTGAGTTCAGATGGTTTGATAATCACCGTATTGCCTGCAGCAATGGCACCGATCACAGGGGCAAGAGCTAGCTGAACCGGATAGTTCCAAGGGGCGATAATTAAAACAGTACCATAAGGTTCTTTATAAACGTAGTTCTTAGAGCCGGTGTGAGTAAGGGGAGTCTTTACCTTTTTGGGAGCCATCCATTGTTTCAAATGCTTCAGATGATGGTCAATTTCTGTTTTGAGAAAGGCGATTTCAGCTGCGTAAGACTCGAATTCAGATTTATTAAGATCGAATTTTAGTGCATTAATAATAGGCTTTTCAAACGTATTGAGCATTTTCTTCATTCGCTGTAGCTGTTCTTTCCTGAAAGCATAGCTTTTTGTATGACCTTCGTTAAACCATTCTTTTTGCTGTTGAACAATGGAATGCACTGATATTACCTCCTCAGCTGTTACGCTGTATTTGATATTGGAAAAAATCATAGGCAATCGTCGTGTTTTTAAATACTTCCTGTGCTTCTGCTTCTAATTGCTTTATAGCTTCACCTTGATACCTGGAAGAGATGTGAGTAAGTAGCAGTTCTTTCACACCTGCGTCTTTTGCCAGTGTAGCTGCTTGTTTAATAGTAGAGTGATAATAGTCATGAGCCATTTGTGTTTCATTGCCTCCAAATGTAGCTTCATGCACGAGAATATCAGCTCCTTGCAGAGGCTTCTTCAACTCAGGTATGTAACGCGTATCTCCTAGAATTGCGATTTTACGTCCTTTTTTAGGTGGGCCAATGACTTCATCACGATGGATGACTCGTCCATCAGAAAGCTGAGTTTGAGGTTGACTTTTGATTTTTTGATAAACGGGACCTGGATTTATTCCAAGCGCTTTCAATTTTTCGGGTTGCAGCTCACCGATTTTATCTTTTTCCTTCAGGATATATCCATAGCTCTCTAGACCGTGTCTTAATGCAATAGCTTCAACAATGAACTGATCATCTTCAAAAAGTAGTCCTTCTTCCACTTCTTCTACATAGAGAGGGTAGCGTAAGTGAGTGCCGCTTAATCGTAAGCTTATGTCTATATATTCTTTTAACCCCCGTGGACCATAAACTGTCACTGGCGTCTCTCCCCCTTGGAAGGAGCGACTGCTCAATAATCCGGGAAGACCATAAATATGATCCCCATGTAAGTGGGTGATAAAAATCACTTCAATTCTTCTTGGTCTGATTGATGTTTTTAATATTTGATGTTGTGTCCCTTCACCACAATCGAACACCCATGTAGTTCCCCGTTCTTCCAACATGCGAAGAACGAGAGAGGAAACATTTCGCTCTTTGGAAGGGACACCAGATCCTGTGCCTAAAAAAAATAGTTCCATAAGAACACCCTCCTAATATTCCCATCATACCATCAGATTGTTTCTGAGGCACTTGATAATAAAAAAAACTGCCGACAAAGCGGCAGTTTCAATCCTTCATATTGAAATGTGATTTACGATTACCAGGCTCTTGTGTACTGGCGAGGTCCTTCTAGTTCATAACCTAGTTCATCGGCTGCTTGTTTAGGCCAGTAAGGGTTTTTCAGTAGAGCACGAGCAAGAAAGATTAAATCCGCCCGGTCATTTTGAAGAATTTCTTCAGCCTGGTTTCCGCTCGTAATGAGTCCTACAGCTCCAGTGTGTATGTTCGCTTTCTCTTTTATCTTCTCGGCATATTTGACTTGATACCCTGGGTAAGGCTCAATCGGGGCCGGGACAATCCCACCTGAGCTGACATCAATCAAATCTACTCCCTGAGCTTTCATTTCCTCTGCAAAGAAGACGAAATCGTCCATCGAGTTCCCTGAATCGTCGTACTCGGCTCCGGAAATACGTACAAGCAAAGGACCGTCCCATTCGGTTTTTACAGCTTCGATTGTTTCTCTCAAGAAACGATAGCGATTTTCTCGAGTGCCTCCATATTCATCCTTTCGTTTGTTGGTTAACGGGGAAAGAAACTGGTTGATTAAGTATCCGTGTGCCGCATGAAGTTCAATAATATCAAAACCAGCTTGTTTGCTTCTTACAGCGGCATCTCTAAAGGCCACTACCGTTCGGTCAATATCTTCTTTCAACATTTCTGTCGGAACCTTTAATGAGTCATTAAAAGGAAGTGGACTAGGAGCGAAAATCTCATCACGTAAGTTAGCTTTACGACCCGCATGAGCAAGCTGAATAGCAGTTTTTGCATCATGACGATGAACAGCCTCTGTAATTTTAGCAAGTCCCTCCACTTGTGCATCATCCCAAATTCCAAGATCTTCGTGAGATATTCGGCCTTCAGGAAGTACCGAAGTGGCTTCTGTCATCACGAGCCCGACTTGTCCAGCTGCCCGACTTTCATAATGAGTAATATGGAAGGGTTGTATATGTCCGTCTTGCTTGTAAGAAGAGTACATGCACATTGGTGACATGACAATTCGGTTTTTCAATGTAATATTTTTAATCGTATAGGGTGAGAACAGTTTATGTTTCAATGGTTATCCTCCTCAGAATCTTTGAAGTTCTGCTTTAGCTCTTTCAGTGAGTATCGGCTGCCTCGCCAAACAATCCCACCACGAATCCAAGTGAGGATCAACGCTCTTCCTAGCATATATACAAATAATAAAGCGAAAATGGGTAAGCCAAAAATGATCCATCTTGAGTAAGTGGTCAGGTGTTTCGTGGTTAAGGCATATAAATAAAATAACAGAACGATATTCACTGCGCTAATAATTTGAACTCCAGCATCTGAACTGAACAGAAATATAAAAGGGAGGATTTGGGAAACAATAACTCCAATTATGGCAGTAAAGCCCAATAAAACTGAGTAGTTCAATCCAGCAAATGCATTTTTTTCAAAGCCTTTAAGAGCCGAATGGAAACTAGGATACCATTCTACAGATAGGCTATGCAGTGCAGTGGCAAGTCGCTGTTTATATCCTTTTTTCTTGATTTTCATACCTAGGGCAAGATCATCATCAGGTCGAAAGCGTATACTTTCATGTCCGCCTATACCTTCATAACACTTCCTGGTCACCAATTGAAAGGCTCCAATGCCCATACCACCTCTTGGTTGAATTTGATTTGCTGTCCATGGCCTTTTAAGATACCCGAATCCAAAAAGAAAAAAGGAGATCAGCCCTTTTAAGGGAACCGAACGAGCTATTAGGTTCGGAGCAGCCGTTAGGTGATCTGCTTCTTCTAATTCGAGATAGTGGATGGCTTTAGAGAGGGAGGTGTTGGAAAAGTGGATATCTGCATCGGTAAATAAAAGGTAGTGGCCTGAAGAAATCCTTACACCTTGTTCAAGGGCATGATTTTTCCCAAGCCATCCTTCAGGTAACCTTTCTATCGTAATCGTTCTAACTTGTGAATGTTTTTCTGCCAATTGATTAAGAATCAAACCAGTCCTGTCTTGAGACCGATCATTAACGGCGATGATTTCCAGTCGCACGTCTTGTTGTGCAATCAAAGACTCGATCGTCTGCTGAATAGAAATTTCCTCATCTTTTGCGGCTATAATAATCGATACAAGTTCGTGTGAAGGTTTTGGAGCATAATCTTCTATAGAAACAATTTGACGGAAACCTATTATAAAATCAATTAAAACAACGATCCAGAATATAGTTAAAAAAAGAAACAACCAAAACATGAACAATTATCCTTTGCTTCGTTATTGTGATAAGGCTCTATATTCTAAAGCTTGATGAGGGACATCTGTGATTAAGCCTTCTATACCAAGCTTAAAGCATTTTTTCATCATGGATGGACGGTTGACCGTATAAATACGTAAGTCTAATTTGTTTTTGGAGCACTTTTTAGCCAGTCTTTTATCAAGTAGACGATGTTTAACATGGAGCGCATCTGCTTCAAGCGACTTTGCATATCCAGCGAGGTTTCTCATTTTCGTAGAAGTAAGGAAAGCCGTTTGAATGGAAGGATTGATGTTTTTCATACGGGTGATGCTATCGGCATTAAAACTTGAAATTACTGTGCGGTCAATCACTCCTGCTCGTTTCAAAGAATTGTACACGATCGATTCTATGTTTTTGTACTCAATGACGTTTGTTTTAAGTTCTGCATTGAGAAACATTGGCTGATCTTTAAACCAGTCAAGAAACTCGTCCAGTGATACAATAGATGAATCAGAAAATTTGGGATTGAACCAACTGCCGGCATCTAGAAGACGGAGTTCGGCATATGTATTGTCTTGTACAAATCCTGTACCATTCGTAGTTCGTCTTAAGTTTTCATCATGAATGAGGACTGGGATGTGGTCTTTAGTTAGTTGAACATCAGTTTCGATACCATCTGCGCCAGCCGCCGCTGCTAGTTCGAAAGCGGTCATTGTATTTTCAGGTGCAAGTTTACTTGCGCCTCTGTGGGCATAAATTAATGTTTTTGCCAATGAAAATCACCTCTTAATCCGGTTGGACTTGAATTTGATTGTGTTAGATAATACAGAAAAAGTCAATAAGGAGTGTGAAACATGGGTCAATGGCAAACAAAGGAGCAGTTAACAGATCTGCTATGTTCTCTCGTTGAATATCCAAGCATCACCGGCAGTAATGCGGAAATCGCAATCATGGAATACTTATATTATATTTTAGAAGATTGCAATTATTATCAAAAACTACCTGAACACCTGAATCTTTATCCCCTTGACGATGGGCGCCAGCTGTTAACTGCTTTAGTGAAAAATGATCCGAATAAGGATACAATCGTGCTGATTGCTCACGCTGATGTCGTTGGTGTTGAAGATTACGGGTCGTATGAAAATTTAGCTTTCTACCCAAGAGAATTGACTCAGGAGTTACACAAAAATATTGATGATCTGCCAAGAGGAGCAGCTAAGGATCTTTTAACAGGGAATTGGCTTTTCGGTAGAGGGACCATGGATATGAAAGCAGGTCTTACTGTTCACCTTTCTCTATTAGAAAAAGCGATGGAAGGAGAGTTTGAGGGTAACTTGCTTCTTGTGGCTGTACCAGATGAAGAGGTGAACTCTGAAGGCATGCTTGCAGCTCTTCCAGCTATTGCTGAAATAAAGGAAAAGCATGATCTTACGTACAAAGCGGCTTTCAACGCTGAACCAATGTTCAGTAAATATCCAGGCGACCCTGATTATTATCTATATACGGGTTCCATCGGAAAGACACTTCCTGGATTCTTATGTTATGGGAAAGAAACGCATGCAGGAGAGCCTTTCTCTGGTTTAAATGCGAATTTAATGGTCAGTTACCTTGCTCAAGAGATGGAACTGAATGAAGCCTTTATCGAACAGGTGAACGATGAGCGAACACCGCCGCCAAGCAGCCTAATGCAGCGTGATTTGAAATTTGAGTATTCCGTACAGACTCCTCAAGCAGCTGTAGCTATGTATAACGTATTGTATATGAAGCAGACGATTGAAGAATTAAATGAAAAACTATTGAACGCTGCACAGCGAGCACGAGCGAAAATCATTAACCATTATCACCACCAGGCATCGTTTTATCTCAAAGGGACTCAAACATCGACTTATTCACCTGATATAAGGATTTTTACGTACGAACAATTATATAAAGAAGCAGTAAAACGCTACGGAGAGCAGGAAGTGGCAAGACGCCAGAATCGTTTGATCAATCAGCGTGACCAAGGGGACCGGGACTTCTCTACGACACTCGTACAAAGTTTAGCTAGTCTATGTAAAGATATCAGTCCGATGATCGTTTTGTTTTACAGTCCGCCATTTTATCCAGCGGTCTCCTCCCACCATGATCCGATGATCCAAGAAGTTGCCAAAGTTGCAATGGAATTCGCGAAGGAAAATTATAAGGTGGACTTGGAAGAAGTGGAGTATTTCCCAGGGTTATCAGATCTTAGTTTTATAGGTCCTGTCTCAGCAAAATCTCCAATCGATGACTTACTGAAGCAGATGCCTTTGCAGGGGAATGGATTCGAACTGCCGACGAAAGTGATGGAGACTCTGGCTATGCCAATTATTAACATCGGGCCAGTAGGACGAGATCCTCATCAATGGACGGAGAGATTGGAATTGAATTATTCATTCGATCAGCTTCCGAAGATCCTAACTAAAACGATTCATCATTTCTTTAAAATGTAGGGGTAAATACTAAAAGTTTTTCAACAATCGTGCAGGATTGTTTAAGACTTGATTTCGAGAGAACTTGGGTCCGTTGCCGAAAAGGAATGAGGGGTGACTGGTAAACAACTCGCTTTCCTGCGGGGGAACTGGCAAGCCTCCTCGGTCG
>NZ_JRNX01000223.1 GCF_000786645.1 Halobacillus sp. BBL2006 | reverse complement strand
TACATCAAAATAAATAAAATAAATGCCTGACTTTCTGTGCTGAGGAAAGTCAGGCATTTTCTATAGAGTTGAAAGTTCATAAAGTACATAAGAAAAATTTGTCCATAAAAACCACCGGCGTAAACAAAAATAGAGATGGGCGATGTGAAGTACGCCCATCTCTTTATATCACTATTTCTGTAAGTGAGGAAGTTTTACTTTTAAATAGTTCATACTGATTTCTAAACTTTCAAGAGGACTGATGCGACTTTCATCCTGCTCGACGATCCACCAATCTATATTGGAGGTATCTCCATGGTTCAAGATCTGGTTTACATCAACTCCACCGGTACCGAGCTCGGCAAAGAATTGTTCCTCATCCTTGGTCATGTCCTTCAGGTGGACCAATGGTGTTCGTTCTTGATAACGTTTCAGCCAGCTTAAAGGATCTTGTCCTGCTTTTTGAAGCCAGTAGACATCAAATTCAGCATGGACATTCTCGGAGCTCGTATCTTCTAGTAGAGTCTCCAGAGCCGTTCTTCCATCAGCCAAACGCTCTAACTCAAAATCATGATTGTGGTAACATAACGTGATTCCTTCTTTACGGCATTCTTCTCCGATGTTTTCCAGATCTTGAACGAGTGCTTTATAGTCTTCTTCTGTGCGTTCGGTTATGTAAGGGCATACCACATAACGGCTTCCTATTGTTTTTTGTTCCTCTATAACCCTAGGAAGGTTATGTTTTAGTTCTTCTAAAGGAACATGGCTTGAAGCGGCTTTCAGTCCCAACTGGTCTAATAGTTCTCTTACCTTTTCTGCTGACAATCCTCCAAAACCTGCGAATTCAACACCATCAAATCCTAGTTTAGCTACTTTCTCCAGTGTCCCTGCAAAGTCTTCTGCACTTTCATTTCGTAATGTGTACATTTGTACAGCTACTGGAATAGATGTCATTCTGTCATCCCCTTTTCCGCAATTTGTTCCATTATATATCAAACCTGTACTTTTATCGCTTTTAACTTGTTGAAAAATCAGAATTTCAATCTAAAACAGCAAAAGTAGAGGCTTTGACAGGTTTGAAAATTCTTTTTTACCAATAGGACTTCATTTCGAATCCCTATTATATTTTCTATAAGAAGAAAGGGGGATGGTATGACTAATTTTCAGCGTGTGTTGAAGGAAATCAATGAGGCGGTAGCGGTTTGTTGGCATTGCCGGGTAGAATTGTCCGAAAGCGAGGTGTTGATATTGAAACGCGATGGCACCATTCAGGTGGATCTTTGCCATGACTGTTATGAATTTGTTCACCTAGAAAATGAGAGGTGAACAAAAGAAAACGTCATCCGTTAATCATCATGGATGCGGATGACGATTTCTTCTTCAGCTTGTTTAGTGATTTTGATGGCAAGGACACCATTTTGAAGGGAGGTATGGATATTATCAGTGGTAAAATGAAAAGGCAAAGTTATGACACGTTTGAATTTCCCTTTCAAGCGTTCGCTATGGATCAGTTCTGTTTCAGGAATCGAGTATGGATAAGCAAGTTCCCCTTTGATGGTGAGCTGCGTACCTTGTTGGGACAGGTGAACATGATCTTTTGAAGTGAATCCGGGTAAATCAATAAGGATGACGCCTTCATTACTTGTTTCGAAATAATCATAAGCAGGTCCTCTTTTAGGAATGACATGCTGCATCTCATTCCAGAAATCCTCACCTAGAAATTTTTCTGCATTCTCTGATAAAGCATCCCAGTTTAAAGCTGCTTTTTTCTTCATTCGATTCACCTCTTTCTACTCATTTTATGTATAAGGCAAGTCCTACATGTGGAGGAGACACAGATCTATTCATCTTTTCCTGAAAAATAATTGAGAAATTATTATTGTACTTGCTATAGAAGGATGTTAGTATTTACATAACTTAAGCATAATAGATTTTTATGCAAACGCATTCATAGTTTATTGGATTGGTATTAGGGTTGCTTTCCATAGGAAAAGCATATTTTTTTATAGCTTTTTGAAATCGATTTCAAAGACTTTTAGCAGCAACAGTCATTACTATTTCAATGTTAAAGGAGAATGAAAATGAACGTATTGGTTTGGAATGAAAATCGTCATGAACAGGAAAATCAAGTCGTAAGAGATGTATATCCAGAAGGGATTCACGGGGCAATCGCGAATTTTCTAAGTGAAGACCATGAGAACGTTAAGACGGCAACCCTTGATGAAGAGGAACATGGGCTGACGGATGAAGTGTTAGCTGACACCGACGTTCTCGTATGGTGGGGACACATGGCTCATGAAGAGGTTAAAGAGGAAGTAGCTGAAAAAGTGAAGCAGCGGGTGCTCGAGGGGATGGGGCTTGTTGTTTTACACTCCGCTCACTTTTCTAAAATCTTCAAGAAACTAATGGGAACCACTTGCGACTTAAAATGGCGTGAAGCTGATGAAAAGGAACGCCTATGGGTTGTAGACCCAAGCCATCCGATTACCGAAGGCATTGGAGAGTACATCGAGATAGAGAAAGAAGAGATGTATGGAGAGCACTTTGATATCCCGACCCCGGAAGAATTGATTTTCCTTAGCTGGTTTGAAGGTGGAGAAGTATTCAGAAGTGGAGCTACTTTCCGTCGAGGGCAAGGAAAGATTTTTTACTTCCGCCCTGGTCATGAAACGTATCCGACGTACTACAACAAAGACGTACAAACCGTGATCCGTAATGGTGTGAAATGGGTAAACAATACTCAAACGCCTACACCTGTGTATGGAAATGCTAAACCTTTAGAGTCTATTACTACTAAATAATAAGGAGTTGTTCTATGATGACAAAATTAAAAATTGCAATCATTGGCTGCGGAAGCATCGCTCAACACCGTCACCTTTTAGAGTATAAAGCGAACGAAGGGGTTGAAATCACAGCCGTTTGCGACATCGTTAAGGAACGAGTCGAGGCTGTTGCCCAGCTGTATGCTGCAAAAGCCTATACAGATTATAAGGAGCTGCTGGAAGCAGAGAACGTTGACGCTGTCAGTGTCTGCCTTCCTAACTATCTGCATGCCCCCGTTTCTATTGATGCTCTTCAGGCAGGCTGTCATGTACTATGTGAAAAACCGATGGCTACTTCAAGAGAGGAAGCCGAGCAAATGATTCGAGCGGCTGAAGCAAATGGGAAAAAACTTATGATTGCTCATAACCAGCGTTTTGTCCCTGCCCATGTGAAAGCGAAAGAATTAATAGAGTCAGGGGACATCGGAAAAGTGTACAGCTTCCGTACTGCGTTTGGTCATGGCGGACCAGAAGGCTGGAGCGCAGATGGTGAAGACAGCTGGTTCTTTAAGAAAGACCAAGCGTTCATCGGTGCCATGGGGGACCTTGGAGTACATAAGGCCGACTTACTTCGATATATTCTTGGGCAAGAGTTTGCCGATGTAGCAGGGTTTGTAGAAAATAATGCAAAAGAAAACATTACGGTGGATGATAACGCCGTTTGTATTCTTCGTACAGCTAACGGAATTGTCGGAACGATGGCAGCAAGCTGGGCTTATAATTCGAGCGAAGATAATTCAACTGTGATCTATGGTGAGAAAGGGACATTGCGCTTAGAAGATGATCCGGTCTATTCTCTTATCGCTCAATATACTAATGGAGACGTCGTCAACTATGAACTAGGGAAAATTCAGTCCAATGATGATGGGGGGCAAAGTGATTCTCACGTTATTGATCACTTTGTAGACTGTATTTTAAACGATAAGCAGCCTTTGATAGATGGAGAAGAAGGTCTGAAGTCTTTAGAGGTTATCCTCGGTGCGATTCAATCAGGGGAAACACGTAAAATAAGCAGTTTAGAAGGCGTCACCAAATGACTCGTTTGAAAATGGGAGTAATTGGAGTTGGGGGAATTGCTCAAGACCGGCATATTCCTTCCTTCAAGCTCCTGGAAGATACAGTGGAATTAGTAGCTGTTCAAGATGTGAATCAAGAACGGGCTCATGAAGTAGCGAAGAAATTTGAGATTCCCCATGCTTTTGGTGAATATGAAGATTTGTTTAAGCAGGTGGACGCGGTTACCATTTGTACCCCGAATAAATTTCATTCAAGTATCGCTGTTGCTGCTCTGGATGCTGGCTGTCATGTGCTGTGTGAAAAACCAATGGCGATCACGTCGAATGAATGTCAGGACATGATTGATGCTGCTGAACGAAATGAACGATTGTTATCGATCGCTTATCATTTTCGCTATACTCCAGAAGCCCAGTTAGCGAAAAAAGCTATGGAAAATCAGGAAATTGGTGATCCTCTTGTCACGAGAGTTCAAGCGATGCGCCGCCGGAAAGTTCCTGGGTGGGGTGTTTTTACAAACAAAGACTTGCAGGGCGGAGGGAGCTTGATTGACTTTGGCTGCCACCTCCTTGATCTGTCCCTCTGGCTGCTGGATGATCCTGAACCTGTAGAAGTGATGGGGAAAGCTTATAACCGGCTAAGTAAAACTCCTGGGCAAGTGAACGATTGGGGAGCTTTTGATCATGAAACGTTTAATGTAGACGATCATGTCACGAGCTACATAACCTTCTCCAACGGCTTGTCGATGCAGTTTGAATGTTCATGGGCTGCGAACATTAAAGAGGATTATACGGCCTTGAGTATTTCAGGTGTGGATGGCGGTTTGAGTGTTTACCCTTTTGAGCTGTATCAAGCTAAATACGGGGCTCTGTGGGACAGCTCGGCCAAAATTAGAGAAGGTGAACCAGACCCTGGTTATGTACAAGCAAAGAATTTTGCTGACAGCTGCTTAGGTAAGGACGAATTGATTGTTCAACCAGAGCAAGCGATGAAAGTGACACAGTTAATGGAAGCCATTTATAAAAGCAGTGAAACAGGAAAAAGTGTGACATTAACGAAATAGAATGGAGGAACATGATATGAAACTTGGCGTATTTGCCGTCCTATTTTCTGATAAATCCTTTGAAGAGATGTTGGATCATGTAAAAGAATCCGGCCTGAAAGCTGTTGAAATTGGTACAGGCGGTTATCCGGGTAATGCTCACTGCAACCTTGATGAATTACTTGAAAGTGAAGACAAGCGAAAAGAGTATATGGACAAAGTCCATTCCAGAGGACTTACGATCAGTGCATTCAGCTGCCATGGAAATCCGATTTCCCCAGATGAAGACTTTGCAAAAGAATCTCATGATGCTTTTGTCAAAACGGTTAAACTAGCTAGTCTATTAGATGTGCCTGTCGTCAATACGTTCTCTGGTACTCCTGGAGGTTTTGAAGGAGATAAGGCTCCAAACTGGCCTGTAACTCCGTGGCCACCGGAATATTCGGAAACACTCGATTGGCAGTGGAATGAAAAACTGATTCCTTACTGGAAAGAACAAGGGGAATTTGCTCAGGCTCACGGTGTAAAAGTCGGTTTGGAATTACATGCAGGCTTCCTCGTGCACACCCCTTATACGATGCTGAAGCTTCGTGAAGCAACAAATGAAGCCATCGGGGCCAACCTTGATCCGAGTCATCTCTGGTGGCAGGGAATCGATCCAGTAGCTGCGATTAAAATACTGGGCAATGAGAATGCTATCCACCATTTCCATGCAAAGGACACATACATTGATCAAGAAAACGTCAACATGTATGGTCTGACAGACATGCAGCCTTACGGAAATGTGAAAACTCGTGCATGGACCTTCCGTTCTGTCGGCTATGGACATGGAACGAAAGAATGGTCAAATATTATTAGTGCTCTTCGAACGTACGGCTATGACCATGTCGTCAGTATCGAACATGAAGATCCGATTATGTCGATTAATGAAGGTTTCAACCAGGCCGTTAAAAATCTAAAAGCGGTATTGATTGAAGAACCAGCCACTGAGATGTGGTGGGCATAAAGACCTGATACTATCAAAAGACCTAAGACTCCCCAGTCTTAGGTCTTTTTTTATTTTCTT
>NZ_JRNX01000222.1 GCF_000786645.1 Halobacillus sp. BBL2006 | reverse complement strand
AGCTCACCACATGCCCATGGAAAGCGAGTGATTTCCCGGAACTCCTTTTTCCAAGGCAACGGAAATAGGAAGAAGTCTCGAAACTGAGTCTTCAGCAAATGGGAGCTTTATAGGAATAGGAAAAATCACAAATATGGGATGTTACTACCTTAAATTAAGATTTAGTTTCAGCCAGTTGTTTGTTTAACTGTTTAAGTTCGTTCTCAATGCGCTCCAGCTGGGCTTCGGCATTAGACACGTTCGCACCATTAGCTTCAAGCTTGTCGAGATCCCCTTGTATACGCACATAATCTGATTTCAGAAATGCAATTTGCTCTTGAATTTCTTTTTTAGTCATTCTGAACTCACTCCTTTCTTTTATTGTAGAAGGTGTGTCAAGAAAGTATAATAGTATTAATTTTCCTATTTGTCTAACTTCAAAGTTAGAGTAGGTTTATTCTACTAGGAGAGGGGTACTAATATGAAAGTTATAAAACAAGAAGATGTACATGCATTTGGTAGTCTAGCCCAAAATTTGTTAACGAATAGCGAAGCAGAAAACAACTTACCTTTAGGTATTCTTCAAAGGATGCAGGAAGATCCTTCAGCCATGACAGCGAACTTATTACATATAGAAGAAGAAGGGATTCCTGTATACCTTACCATGCGGACACCACCACACTTATGGATACTTCCGTCTGTTGAAAGAATGAAGCAACAACACATCCAATCTCTTGCCGCTTACCTATTTGAGCATAATTATGATGTCCCAGGTGTTCTCGGAGAAGAACAGGCAGTAATGTGGTTTTTAGAGGCTTGGAAAGGGTTGGATCAAACGAAAGAAGCAAACTTACATATGAGGCAAGGCATCTATAGATTAGAAAAATTACTGCCTATTGCTCATCAGGAAGGAAAGCTCGTAGTAGCAGAAGATCATCACATCCCGAGGATTGCTGAATGGCTGGGAAGGTTTGGCGAGGAAACGAATGAGTCGATCATTCGAGGTCAAGCCAAGGAGTTGGCCCAAGATATGGTTCAAACCAAGAGAGCCCACTTATGGGTAGTGGGGGGAGAACCCGTGTCGATGGTGAATCGCGCTCGAAAAACCCCTAACGGTTCCACAATCAACGCGGTCTATACTCCAGATCAGCATAAAAGAAAAGGATATGCATCACAAGCGGTGTGGTCACTCACCAAGAAGCTGCTTGACGAAGGTTGTAAGTTTTGTGCCCTCTACACGGATCTAGACAATCCAACCTCGAATTCCATTTATAAAAAAATAGGGTACAAGTGGGTCGGTAACTCGCTTGTTTATCATTTTGAGCCAAAAGCATCAAAAGAATCAACATGATTTGAGTAGGGCATAATCAAATATAGAGTATTACCTACTTGTATGCCGCTATATCTACCAAATAGCTGATATTATGCTCTTATCCTTTGTCAGTGCAACATACCGTGAAAATAGACTGAATTTTCTATTCAGATTGATTTGAGTATAGGCCAAACGTTCGATATGATTTTATGTAACTAGGCTTTTTCAGCATCATGACTACATTAGGAGGCGTAATTATTTGAATCTATTAAAGAGTGTAGACAAATTAATACTGAAAATAGAAGAATTTATACTTAGTTACGCTGTGATTATCATTGCATTAATGGTAGTAGGGAAGGCTTTGAGCCGGGCATTTTTTAATTATTCCCCGCCATTTGCAGATGAGGTCAGTCAGATCGCAATTGTAGTTGCGACGTTCATGGGTATAAGTTATGCGGCTAGAAAGGGGCGTCATATTAGTATGTCGGCCTTTTATGATTTAGCTCCATTTAAGATCCGTAAGATACTAGCCATCTTCATACCATTCGTAACAGCTATCGTTTTATTTGTACTTACTTACTTCTCAGCATTGTATGTCTATGACGTGTATGAGTCAGGCAGGGTGACTTCTGCTTTGCAGATGCCGGCTTACTATTTGTACATTTTCATTCCAATTGGTTTCTTGCTGGGGGGCATTCAATTCCTTAGAAACATGTGGATCAACATCAAGGATCGAAATGAGGTCTACCTCGGAACCGATGCAAAAGATTATAACGATCAAAGCAAACATGAAGTTCATGAGGGAACGCATTTGTAAACAAAAAAATAAAGATGCAGAAAGGATAACAATATGGTTGCTACTTTACTTACAATCATGGTGGTCCTTTTACTATTGAATTTTCCAATGATGATTCCGCTTATGGCGGCACCATTAATTGTATTATTCTTGTATTTTCCAAACCTGGACCCAATGATTTTAATGCAACAATTCTCAACAGGGATAGAACCTTACGTTCTACTAGCTGTCCCATTATTTATTTTCGCAGCAGATATTATGACAACCGGAAAGACTTCCAACCGTCTGTTGGATTTTATAGGTTCGTTTATCGGGCATGTTCGAGGAGGCTATGCAGTGACAACGGCTGCAGCCTGTACCCTTTTTGGAGCGATTTCCGGCTCCACCCAGGCAACGGTTGTAGCGATTGGTAAACCGATGAGAGAGCGTCTCTTGAAGATCGGCTATAAAGATCCGACGGCTATTGCTCTAATCATTAATTCTAGTGACGTAGCCCTGCTTGTCCCCCCGAGTATTGGGATGATCATTTACGGATTGGTATCAGGAACATCGGTAGGGGACTTATTCATTGCCGGAATCATTCCTGGAATAATCGTATTTGTAAGTTTTGCGATTTATAGTGTCATTTATGCGAAAGCTAAAGACATTCCACTAGCGAATAAAGCTTCATGGAGCGAACGTCTAAAAATGACAAGAAAAGCTATTCTTCCTTTAGGATTCCCCGTCATTATTATCGGCGGAATCTATTCGGGGGTTTTCAGTCCGACGGAAGCAGCGGGGATGTCAGTCCTCTATGCGTTTATATTGGAAGTGGTTATTTATCGTTCTATTCATATTAAGGAGCTGCCAAAGATCGCGCGCTCTACAGGGCTGGTCACATCAGCAGTCTTTGTTTTAGTAGCCGGTGGACAGGCATTTACTTGGGTAATCTCATTCGCTAGAATTCCACAGATGATTACAGAGACAGTTCTTGGATCAAATCCAAGCGCCATCTATGTTCTGTTGATGGTAACGATTTTCTTTTTTATCGGATGTATGTTTGTTGACCCGATTGTCGTCATTCTCGTATTAACGCCAATCTTTTATCCTGCGGCGATAAACGCTGGAATTGATCCCGTCCATTTAGGCGTGGTTATCACGTTCCAGGCTGCTCTGGGTTCTGCGACACCACCATTTGGGGTCGATATATTTACGGCGAGTGCGGTTTTCAACAAACCTTATTTAGAAGTAATCAAAGGTACACCACCTTATATCCTTATGTTGGTGGCTATATCAATACTGCTTATATTCTTTGAAGAACTTTCTCTTATTTTATTGTAAGTAGAAAGTGTATATAAAAAATTGGGAGGTCATTAAAATTTTAAAGAAAAAGAGTTTACTGACTGCAGCTGTACTGCTTGTATTAAGTATCGTGTTAGCTGCCTGTGGAGGCGGCAATGGTGATGAGAACGCTGGCGGTAGTGATGGCCAAACGTATAACTGGAAGTTTGTAACGGAAGAAGTGGATGGTCAAGTTCAATATGAATACGCAGAAGAGTTCGCGAAACGGATGAAAGAAAAGTCAGATGGTGCTGTTAATATTGATGTTTACGAATTCGGCGGGCTTGGAAGCGAGACAGACCAAGTAGAGCAACTGCAAAATGGTGCCGTAGAAATGGCGGTCATGTCCCCAGGGTTCACAGGGAATATGGTAAAAGAAGGTCAAATCTTCGCTTTGCATTTCTTGTTTCCTGATAGTGTAGAGAAAACACAACAAATTTTGAACGATAGTGAAGCTCTAAATAAAGATTTACGTGAAAAATATGAAGAACATAGTATTTCCCCGCTTTCTTATTGGACAGAAGGTGCGATGCAGTGGACGTCTAGTAAAGAAATCTCTGAACCGAGCGATTTCGAAAACTTCAAGATGCGTACACAAACATCTCCTTTGATTTTAGAGTCCTATAAAGCATATGGTGCTGATCCTACTCCGATGAGCTGGTCTGAGCTTTATACTGCTCTTGATCGCGGAACGGTGGAAGGTCAGGAAAATCCGATCTTCTTTATCGGTGATGCTTCTTTCTATGAAGTTCAGGATTATATGACGATTTCTAATCACAACAACTATGTTGCGATGACTACGGTTAATACAGACTGGTATGAAGGTCTGAATGATGAGATGAAATCTATGGTTGATGAAACAGTTTCTGAAATGCAGGAATGGGTATTCAATGAGCAAAAAGAACAAAATGAAAAATGGCTGGAAGAAATTAAAAATGATGAAGAAAACCCAACTGAAATTGTTGAGTTGACGAAAGAACAACGTGAAATGTTCAAAGAAAAAGCAATGCCTGTCCGTGACTTCTATCGAAATGAAGTTTCAACGGTTGATGGTCAAATTTTAGACAAGCTTCAGGAAGAGATAAAGTCTGCAGGCGAGTAAGGAAAAGTAACTAAAAACTCCCGTATCTTAAACGATACGGGAGTTTTGTTATGTGCCTATCCATGGTTCTGTTTGCTTTCTGTAATCGAGGAAAGTGAGGATCATGACCGCTAAAAACATAAAGCTTGATATTTTGAATAGGGTGGCTGTATCAACAAAGTTATAAATGAATCCAAGAATGAATGCACTCGAACCGATACCCAGATCGATAGAGGAGTAATACATGCCATTAGCTATTCCACTTCTTTCGGTCGTCGTTTTTGAAATGACCCAGGCTTGAAGCGCAGGCATCATTGATCCAAATCCGATACCGAATAACGCCCCTGCCAGGATTAAATGCCAATTGGCGCTTGCCAGGGATAAAATCCACATAGCTGCGAAAGAAATCAGGGAACAGATCATTATTAGTTTCCATGGCCCTTTTTTGTCGAAATACTTTCCAGTTACCGGCCTTGAAATCGTTGCAAATACAGCATTGAAAAAGTAGAAGAGAAAGGTCCCGGATAAGCCTTGTTCATTGCCAAATATGACAATATAAGTGACGACAGAACCGTATCCAAATGTGTTAAGAAACGTGACAAGTGCAGGGTAACGGCTTTTCTGTTCGATCAATGAACCGAAAAATGAAAACTTGGGTGGATTCTGCTGATTTTTATAGACGCTGTCTGGAGTGACAAAGCTTGTAACTGAAAACAAAACGATCGCAATGGTCCCTAAAGCCACTGCAATCCAAACAAGCAGATTGAATGAATAGTTCTGATACAAATAGATCCCTAAACTGGGAGCCATGATCATACCGACAGTAACAGACAAACCGAAATATCCCATACCTTCACCTACACGTCTTCTCGGGACAATGTCAACGGCGGCTGTTCCATTGACGGTTGTTGACCAACCCCATGCAATGCCGTGAATAAATCGAATAAGCAGCAGAAAGACTACGATCTGAGTGACAGGGTAAAGGGCTGTCATGATGAGTAGAGAAATGGAGCCGATCAAGACTAATAATTTTCTCGGTTTTGTCATTAATAAATGTCCAATAAAAGGACGGATGAGAATAGCTGCAAATGCGAAAGTCGTAGTAATGAGTCCGATCTGCAGACTGCTTCCACCAATTGATTCAATGTAAGGTGGAAGGTTCGGGAGCAGCATCTGGAAGCTCATGAAGGTGAATAAGTTTGCTAGGATTAAAAAGATAAATGGCCAAGTCCAAAGTTTAGGTAATGGCTGCTGCATCTGTGGAAACCTCCTTTTTCAGTTGTACGATCAAAAATTGAACCCGCTATGGAAATCATAGCGGGTTCTATCGATTACGACAATTAATTACGATGATCTGTTGTCTCATTTCTTTCCAGCCATTCATTATAGAAGTGACTCACTATGGCTTTGATAACCGCATAGGCAGGAATAGCGAAAATTAATCCTATAAACCCTGCTAAACTTCCCGCAGCTAAAATCAGAGTAATGATAGTTAAAGGATGGATGTTCAATGCTTTTCCCATTACGTTAGGGGAGACAAAATTCCCCTCGATCTGCTGAGCCACGACCATAATTACCGCTACCCAAACCGCTAAGATAGGATCCTGGAAGAATGCCACTAATATAGCAGGGATAACCGCAAGAAATGGACCGACGAAAGGAATTACATTCATAAACATCGCAAATAATGCTAGCGTTAATGAATATTCCAAGTGGATAATGAGATAGCCCACGAGCAACAATAAACCTACAACAATACTGACTGTCATTTGCCCCAGAATGAAAGCATTCAAGGTATGATCGACAGAATGAGCTAATTTTTCAAAACTCTTGGCCTTTCGTTTGCTTAAAAACTGTTTAATGAACGGGACGAGTTTATCTCCATCTTTCAGCATGAAGAAAAGGAAAAACGGGATCAGAACAAGGGCGAAAACAAAGCCAATCAACTGACTGATGACATTAATGATGATCTTCGATGCATCCTGGAGGTAAGATTGTAAGTTTTGAATCACGCTTTCAATCGTACTGTCAAACTGGCTTGGTATGATATCCTGGTTTTGCTGCCAGTACGTGACGGTGTCCGTCAGCATGTCTATCATCCGCGGCATATTATTAACTAATCTGGAGAATTGCTGTTGAGCAATCGGTGCGATGAATTGAATTATTAAAAAGCCTAAGAATATGAACAGAACAAATATGATTAGAATCGCTAAAAGTCTCGGGACTTTATTATTCTCCAGAAAGTGGAGGACGGGCCTTGAAATATAAAAGAGGATGCCTCCCCCGATCAATGGAAGAGCGATGGCCCCGAGATAGGTGAAAAATGGAGCGAAAAAGAAGTGAATTTCGTGCAGTAAAAGAATAAGCAGGGAAGCTAATATCCCAGCTACGAGTGTTTGGAACCATTTTTTATGAATCAAATTTGACACACCTTTATGTAAATAGAATGAGTACCTAAATGTTATTCGATAATCTTGCCGAGAATTCCTTTAGGTTTTAAAACATCAGCGATAATTCAAGGATAGCCAAACATCCATTTTCAAGCAATACATTTACTTTCAATAGGATACTTTATACACTGAAGAAAGAAGTTGTACATAGTTGAAGGAGGAGCCATATTAAATGAAAAAAGAGCTTTTGGAACGATTCAAATCGTATGTCACCATTGATACCCAATCGAATGAAAATAGCGAAACCACACCGTCGACAGAGGGCCAGTGGGAGCTTGCGAAAAAGCTGGTAAAGGAATTAAAGGCTATAGGATTGGAGGATGTCACGATTGATGAGAATGCTTACGTAATGGCAACTTTACCTGCAAATATAGATAAAGATGTTCCCGTAATTGGTTTCTTAGCCCATGTGGATACAGCTACGGATTTCACTGGGAAGAATGTAAACCCTCAAGTAGTAGAGGACTACGATGGGGGAGATCTCCAGCTAAACGATGATGTTGTTCTATCTCAAAAAGATTTCCCTGAACTTGAGGATTATAAAGGCCATACCCTCATCACAACAGATGGTACAACCCTGCTTGGTGCTGATAATAAAGCGGGAGTAACTGAAATTATGACGGCCATGGATTACTTGGTTCAACATCCTGAAATCAAACACGGCAAGATTCGTGTTGCATTTACCCCTGATGAAGAAATAGGGCGGGGCCCTCATAAGTTCGATGTAGAAAGGTTTGGAGCTTCCTATGCTTACACAGTCGACGGGGGACCACTAGGAGAGCTTCAATTTGAAAGCTTCAATGCAGCGATGGCAAAAGTATCATTTTATGGGAACAGTGTGCACCCCGGAACTGCGAAAGGGAAAATGCTGAATGCTGTAAAAATGGCTATCGAATTTCAGGAGCAGCTTCCTAAAGAAGAAGCACCAGAATATACGGAAGAATACGAAGGGTTTTATCATCTGAATTCCTTCAAAGGAGATGTAGAGGCAGCCAATCTCGTCTACTTGATTCGTGATCATGATAAAGAGAAATTCAGTCAGAAGAAAGATAAAATACAAATAATGATTGACCAAATGAAAGAAAAGTATGGGGAAGAGCGTGTGGCCCTTGAAATGAATGATCAGTATTACAACATGGGGGATAAGATCAGGCCGGTTAAACAAATTGTAGATATTGCTCATGAAGCCATGGAGACGTTGAAGATTGCCCCTCTAGTGAAGCCGATTCGAGGGGGAACAGACGGATCGCAATTATCCTATATGGGTTTACCTACGCCTAACCTATTTACGGGAGGAGAAAATTTTCATGGTAAATACGAATACATCTCTCTAAATAATATGGAAAAAGCGACAAAGGTCATTGTAGAAATTTCACGACTTTTTGCTGATAAAGCCGAATGCCCCCGTTAATCAAACGTTTGTTCAGGGCTGATTATTGTTTTTATTTCGAGTTTCGAGGGTAAACTCCCATTAATGAATAACGATAATCTTAAGATATCATACTAAGATATAATTCATTAAATGTGGGCGTTGACCCGTTGACAAAATGCCGTTGAATGCTAAGATAAGGTTAGAATTAGCATTCCTAAAGGGGAGTAGCTGGACAGTAAAGTCGTCATTCCGGGATAAATAAATCCCCGGCTTTACTGGCAACGGACGTTGTTAGCGAGACCTTTACCCACTGTGGTAAAGGTCTATTTTAATGGTCTTTACCACGGTGGTAGAGACCATTTTTTTGTTATAAAAAAGGAGAGTAGAATCGTGGATGCACAATTATTGATTGAATATGGCTGGGTGCTGCTCGTACTCGTAGGGCTTGAAGGAATTCTGGCAGCTGATAATGCGCTGGTCCTGGCCATCATGGTAAAACATCTGCCGGAAGAAAAAAGAAAAAA
>NZ_JRNX01000221.1 GCF_000786645.1 Halobacillus sp. BBL2006 | reverse complement strand
TTTCGGACCGGCTTGTCCAGCAACGGGCCGATATCGAGAGATTCAATCACATGACTCATATGCTCGTTATAATCTTCGTCCGAGACGTTATATACCTTTTTCAATAGTTTAAAAGATTCCTGAACAGCGATATCCCACCAGAGCTGAGAACGCTGGCCGAAAACGACGCCAATCGTTCGGACAAACTTCTCCCGTTCTTTGTGCGGATCCATCCCATTGACGGTCACGCTGCCATCCGTTGGCGTTAGAATCCCCGTCAACATCTTAATACTGGTCGATTTACCTGCTCCATTCTCTCCGATGTAACCAACCATTTCCCCCTGCTTCACATCAAACGATAAATCTTTGACGGCAGAGATAATTTTATAGTTTCGGTTAAATAAATCCCGAAATGCACCTTTTAATCCAGCGCGGCTGGAATGTGATTTAAAATCTTTACGTAAATCTCTTACGTGTATGACTTGATCCATATTATGTGTACCTCCTCAGTTAGACCTCATATAGTTTATCGAAGTCCCTGGAAAGAAACAATCATTAAAGCCTCTTTCCTTTGGAAATAAAGGTATACATCTTAGGACCTAACCGCGTCTTTAGTTCGAATGGACTCGTTTAAATTAGAATATTTTGGGAACACTTTTCTAGAAATGTATTCTAAAAAGGAGGCGTTTAGATGAAAAAGTATTACATGCTCAGTATGATCCTCGCTCTAGGTTTACTTTTAGGAGCTTGTGGCACCTCGGAGGATAATCAAGAGAGCTCAGATTCAGGAGAGCAAACGAGTGAACAACAGGATAGCGAAGCCACTAGCGGAGAAGTGGATGATTCTGAAGATTCTTCTGGAGAAAATAGTGAAACTAGTGAAGGAAAAGATATGGAGTTGTCCTCAGGCATTGATACAGTGATGGCCTCCGTCAAAGAATTACAGACCAGCCTGGAAAATTCCGCAGACGTCAGTACCGTAAATGAACAAGGGAAAAAACTTGAGGAAGACTGGGACAGTATCGAAAAGAAAGTAGAAGAACAATTTCCAGACCTTTATGAAAAAATAGAGGAAAGCCTCTACCCACTAATTAATGAAGCAAAAAAAGACGAACCTGATATGGAAAAAATGAAAGAATGGGTACAGCCAACATTAGATAGTTTAAATGAGCTCAAAAAAAATGTTACCAGTAAATAACCCAATATCCATACACATAAAAAAGAGCTTGAAGCTGAACTCAAGCTCTTTTTTCCGTCTATAGGATAATTAGTTCTCTTCCTTCACATATGTACCCGCAATAAAAGCCTTCGATCGTGAAGGAAATCTCATCTATAAAAGATAAGCCTTTTCTGAAACTAGTCTGCTAACAATAAAAAGACTGCCCCTAAAGGCAGTCTTTTCTCACCATTTAATCATCATCCTGATCTTGCTTTGATTCCATGACCTCACCGGACTGGCCATCGATCTTCACTTCATAAGTTGTCTATCCATCTTTCATTTCGACTTCATAGTGACCATCATCAAGCTCGACTTCGACAACCTGACCTTTGCCTTCTTTTTTAGCGATTTCTTCTGCTTTTTCTTTAGAAATCTTCACATCCGCATTGTTTTCGCTCTCTTCGGAGTCCTCATCACGTTCAGATTTCACCACTTCACCAGAGTTCGCATCAATACCAATCTCTGATTCCTTGCCATCTTCTGTGGTTCCTTCCACTTCATAAATGAGACGGTCGCCTTCTTTATCTTTTTCTACCTTATCAATGGTTAGTCCCTGTAATTCCTCTTTCGCGGCTTTTTCAGCCTCATCCTGAGAAAGTTTGGCGTCCTGTCCGTTCCAGTCGTCGCTATGATTCGTCATCGCATTAACACCGAAGGCTCCACCTAAAACAATCGCACCCGTAATACCGCCTATGATCAATTTTTTCTTCATTGTATTTCCTCCTTCAATTTGATTCTACCTATAGCTTACACAGCAAAGATGAGAATCCATGGAGATAAAAATGAGAATTTGATGAGAAAATTAATCATCCCAGCTGACAGACATCACTTCCCCTGTAATGGCATTCACTTGAACGGTCGCTTCGTCTCCATTTTCCCGTTCGATTTCCACTAAGAAATAGGAGGAGTCTTCCGAAGACTCGTAGTCGACATCATCAATCGTCCCAGACACCCTTTCCAAAGCGAGTTCTTTTGCCTGTTCTTCGGTCATTGGCTGGGCCGGTGTTTCGGGTTCTGCCTCGTTCTCAGAAGTCCCCTGTTCAGGAGTTTTTTTCACACGATCCATTTGAATAATACGTCCGTCTTCATCAGAAACTTCTAATCGATACTCACCTGTTTCAAGAAGCAATGTAACAACATAGCTGTCATCAAGCGGTTCGATGCTTGTAATTTTCCCCTTATACTGCTGCTCGACTTTTTCACGAACTTCATCCGCTGATACGCTCTCTTCTCCGTTCAATACCCGGGCCGCTTGCAATCCTAATAAAAGGAGGAGAAGACCTGCCA
>NZ_JRNX01000220.1 GCF_000786645.1 Halobacillus sp. BBL2006 | reverse complement strand
GTCAGTAAATTTTGAAATTAAGTTAGTTTTTCAGTGGCCTCGACAGAGTACGAGGAGGCTTGTCGTCATCCCCGCAGGAAAGCAAGTTGTTTCCCAGCCACCCCTGACTCTTTCATGGCAACGGACCCAAGTTATCTCGAAATCGAGTCTTCAATAATCTTGCACGTTTGTTGAATAACCTCACAACAAATTAAAGCCGTTAACAAAGTCTGACCACCTTGATCATAACTCGCTTATTTGAGAAAAAATATTTCTTGATTTATTATATATAAAGAAAGGATTTTTTTTAGTTTAGTCGAAAGAGTACACAGAGAGTTTTTGAAAGCGCTCTACTAATTAGAGAAAAGGGGATTTAAATCTAATGAGTCAAAACTTATTTCAATTGAATGGAAAAGTTGCTGCTGTTACTGGGTGTACACGAGGAATTGGCCGCTCCGTTGCGATAGCTTTAGCAGAAGCGGGGGCTGACCTTGCCTTATTACAAAGAAGTCCAGAAAAAACGGACGTAAAAGAGGAAGTAGAAAACCTAGGCCGTCGCTGTGAGATTATACAATGTGATCTAAATAACATTGAAGAAGTGAAAGGAGCTATTCCTGCTGTTGTTGAACATTTCGGCCAGATCGATATTCTTGTGAATGCGGCAGGTATTCAAAGGCGTTCGCCAGCGGTTGATTTTCCTGAGGAAGATTGGGATGAAGTTCTGAATATCAATCTAAAAACAACCTGGATCCTATGTCAACAAGCAGGAAAATATATGGTTCCGCAAAAGAGTGGAAAAATCATCAACTTCGCTTCGCTACTCTCTTATCAGGGAGGTATCAATGTTCCGGCATATGCAGCTTCCAAGGGTGGAGTGTCTCAATTAACGAAGGCTTTATCTAATGAATGGGCGCAGCATCATGTGAATGTAAATACGATTGTGCCTGGTTATATCGCTACGGAAATGAATACAGCACTGATCAATGATGATAATCGAAACAAGCAAATTTTGGACCGGATCCCTGCTGGGGATTGGGGGAAACCAGAAGACTTTAAAGGTACGGCTGTTTTTCTTGCTTCCAATGCTTCAGACTATGTGCACGGCCATCAACTCGCTGTTGACGGAGGCTGGCTCGGAAGATAAACACATAAATCCCCGAATCACGGATACGTGGTTCGGGGATTTACTTTTGGCAAGTCGGACAGTAATAACACCGTCTTGATCCTGCTCTGAATTTAATGATTTCGGTTCCATCGATTCGACATGGCTGTCCTTCACGATTGAAAACCCAGTGTCGATATTCGTATCGTTTGGCACCTTTTTCTTTAAGTTTTTTTGCCAATTCGAGGTCATTCGTAATTCCTTTGTTGGTATAAGAACGCCACATCAATTCAATACATGCTTCAGCGATTTTTTCCAACTCTTCTTCACTACAATCCATCGGTCTTCGATCAGGGTGTACTTTCCCTACGAACATAATTTCACTACGCAAGTAATTTCCGATTCCTGCAATAAAGGCTTGATCGAGAAGCAGGGAGGTCCATTTCCTACGGTGAAAACGCTGATCCCTGAAGCGCTCCATTAAATCTTTCACTGAAACATCTTCATTCAATAAATCAGGACCGACTTTTGAAATAAAAGGATGGGCAGATACTTCTTCATCTCTCAGCACTTCAATGTCAGATGCACTATATAATAGGGCTGATTTTTTTTCGTTATGAATGGCTAAGCGTAATTGTCGATTGGTCTTTGGATAATTATAAGTGTTACGGACATACCATTTTCCATAAAGTTGATTGTGCGAATAGATGGTATAGCCATTATTGAAGCGGATCAACATCGCTTTGCCCTTTGTTTCAACCTTAAGAATCATCGCTCCGCTAAAGGTTTCTTCGTACGGTTGGAGATGTTCAAAGGGAAATGAAATTTCCAGTATAGGCTTGTCTATTAAAGCTTTTTGTACTTGATCGGCGGCTCGTCGTATTTCTGGACCTTCTGGCATGATACGTTCTCCTCTCTCCTCTTATTTTGTTAAGGGGAGACCGGATTTGCAAGAATTAACTCTTTAACTTGAGGTGAACATTCCACCGTTGATATGGATGAATTGTCCTGTCATATAAGTAGAATCATCGGACGCAAGCAATACATAGCTGCCAACATGTTCTACTGGCTGCCCAGGGCGTCCCATTGGCGTGTTAGTGCCAAACTGTTCTACTTTTTCTTCATCAAAAGTGGACGGAATCAGCGGTGTCCAAATTGGTCCTGGAGCAATTCCGTTCACACGGATTCCTTTTCCGACTAATTGTTTGGCCATAGAGCGGGTAAAAGCAACAACGGCCCCTTTTGTAGTGGTGTAATCAACAAGGTGCTCATTGCCGATATAAGGATTTACGGATGCTGTGTTAATGATTGCACTTCCTTTTTTCATATGAGGGAGTGCTGCTTTTGTTAAATAGAACATAGAATGGATATTGGTCTTAAACGTCCGTTCCCACTGCTCGGTCGAGATATTCATAATGTCATCAGTCGGATGCTGTTCAGCCGCATTATTAACTAGAATATCAAGTTGTCCAAGCTCATTCACTGTACGATCAACGGCCTCCTTACATACGGATTCTTCACCGACGTCTCCAGCAAGTAAAATCGCACGGCGGCCTTGTTCTTCGACTTTTTTCTTCGTCCATTCCGCATCTTCATGCTCTTCCAGGTAAGAAATGGCGACGTCAGCACCTTCTTTGGCATAACCGATGGCTACAGATCGACCGATTCCACTGTCGCCACCTGTAATGAGGGCGACCTTCCCTTTCAATTTATTGCCACTTTGGTAATCTTCATCCGCTTGAAGCGGCTGTGGGTCCATTTTTGATTCACTTCCGGGTTGATGGGATTGCTCCTGGCCTTTTTGTCCCTGGGTTTGTCTGTTCATTCGATCCATGATGTCATTCCTCCTTGATTGAATTGAAATATGTTATGGGTTATTCCACTTTTAGGAAAAAATAAAACAGAGACTGTCCAATATTAGAAATAATACCGATAATAGAAGGGAAGGGAGAAAAAAGTATGGTGATTAAAGAAACGAACGATTTTGCATTGATTGCTGAGTTAAATGAACATGTACATACACTTCATGTTGAACTTTATCCTCGGTATTTCAAACCTTATGATTATCAACAGGTGAAGTCATTTTTTGAAAATATGATTAATAATCCCCGTTTTATCTTCTTCGTTGTGGAAGTGGACGGAAAAGCAAGAGGCTATGCATGGGTAGAAATAAGGGCGTATCCCGAGAACCCCTTTAAAAAGTCGTATACCTCCATTTACGTTCACCAGATTAGTGTAGAGGAACGTTATAGAAACATCGGGTGCGGGCAGCGTCTCATGAAGGCTGTCGAGGGTCTTGCCGAAACTCATCAAGCTACTGAAATAGAGTTGGATTATTGGATCGATAATCTGGAAGCAAAACAATTTTATGAGAAAAATGGGTTTGTTAAATATCGGGAATGCGTACATAAGTATGTGTAAAAACAATATCCCTCACCTCCAGAAGTTCCTGAGGAAAGGGATAATCATTAAGTGAAGTATTCTAATTGTGCTTCAGGGAAGTATTGGTTAATGTATCCACCAAGCGTTGATTTCATTTCTTCTTGTTCATCTTTTTGATACACATATTTACCAATTCCATAACGTCCCCATTTATACTTTCGTTTTTCCTCATCCATTTCTAATTTCGTCATCGGATAGTTTTTTTGGATGACTCTTTTCGCCGGTTTCGTGAAACGGTGCTGGATCAGCTCGAAGGTGAGATCTCTTGTTGCATAGTCCGGAAGCTTGGCATGTAATTTTTCAAAAAGGATCCGATATCCTTCTTTCCAGTCTTCATAAAGATAAATAGGGGCGATGATGAACCCAAGGGGATATCCGGCGTTTGCTACTTTAGCTGCCGCTTCGATCCGTTCATCTAAGCGTGAGGTTCCCGGTTCCAAGTATTTGATCACATAATCCGCATTCATACTGAAACGGAAACGCGTGCGGCCATTGTGTTTGGCATCAAGTAAATGATCAACATGGGCGAATTTGGTCACGAATCGAAGGCGTCCATGTTCGGATTCTCCGAAATATTCAATCGCACGCTTCAGAGAATGAGTCAGGTGATCGACTCCAACAATATCAGACGTACAAGAAGCCTCGAATCTTGTTTCCTCCGGCATTCGTTCTTTCATATATTGCTCAGCAGCGTCGAACACTTCTTCGACATTTACGTAAGTTCTGATGTACGGTTTACTCCCCATTGTCGTCTGTAAATAGCAGTAATGGCAATGCCCCATGCATCCCGTAGCGAGCGGGATCGCATACTCAGCCGAGGGTTTAGAGGTATCAAACTTCAACGTTTTTCTCACTCCGACGACCAATGTCGATTTTGCCATCCGATATTTCTGAAAATCGTTCTCCCCTGGCAAGTTTCGTACTTGATTGTGGGAGGTCGTCTCTCGAATCTCGATTCCCATCTTTTCAAATTTTTCTTTTAATTCACGGCCTAGAGGGTACTCCAATGCCCTTGGCTCGATATATACCAACTCAGGAACAAACGGCTTTACCACAGCTGTCCCTCCGAATCTGTGCCGCCGAATGCGTCGTGATAGGCGCGCTCAGCTTCTCCTTCTGATGCATATACCGCGATATCAGAATCGAGAGGGAAATAGGTTTCGTATAAGAATAAAGCCAATTCCCCCGGCTGTTCAGGGTTATTGACTACAGCGGCTTCCTGAACATTGGCCACATCATATGTGTGAGGATTACGATAAATGACATATACGATATCTCCTGCACGATAATTGTTTTGATTAAGTTCCAATATCAACACCTGCTTCCTTCTTGTGATTGAGCCTCAAATCGCTCATTTGTGCTCATTTTTCCACAAACGTCAGGAATTATTACAAAAGGCACTTAGACCAACTTTCAAAAAGCAGCCACTTATGTAAGAATAAAGGGTATTATCAGAAAAGGAGGCATCACCATGAGTGTAAAATTTGAAACCGACAGACTTTATTTAGAACCTTACGAACGATCGTATGCAGCAGAAGTTGCAAAGCTGGCAGGAGTTTGGGATGTCGCAGCCACAACCTTCGTGCCGCATCCCTATACGGTCGATGATGCGAACGAATGGATTGGATTACATAAGGATTGGATAGAAAAAGGATCGGCCTATCCACTAGCGATGATCGATAAGCAATCAAAACGACTGATCGGAACAATGACGTTGAGGGTGGATGATAAACATTCGAAAGGCGAACTGGCCTATTGGGTAGGAAAGCCTTACTGGAGCAAAGGCTATGCGACTGAAGCGGCTAAACGTCTAGTGAAATTCGGTTTTGAAGAATTAAATCTTAACCGGATTTGGGCGGCAGCTATGACAGGGAACCCGGCTTCCTCGAAAGTGATGCAAAAAGCCGGACTGAGCTATGAAGGAACATTAAAGCAGGATATGCTGCACAGAGGTGAATTTAAAGACATTGCTGTGTATGGAATGATTAAAGAAGAATTCACGCTTTCCTAAATATATTTCTAAAAAAGTAAAGCCACCTGCCGAAAAGCAGATGGCTTATTTACTGTTTAATTTTAATGGGAATCAGTGTTCCTGCTAAGGCAATTCCTGCACAGGCTAAGAACATCGGTGTAAAACCAGAGAGCGCAATTCCGCTTACTGTTGTGAAAATGACTAAATCAAAGCCGGAGTCTAAGATCGACAATAAAGAAATGGTTGTCGCCCGGACATTCGATGGAATGACATCGTTGGAAAGTTGAGAGTACACCGGATAGCGGATGGCACTGACGAGTTTAAGAACAAGGAGCACGCCGAGTACGACCCACAAATAAGTGTCGAAAAGTGCAACAATCGTCAGTCCGCCAACGGCTAACATTCCTGTAAGGAACAACAAAGAAACGCGGTTGATTTTTCTTGTCATCCAGCCGATGGAACGGGCTGCCACAAATCCTATGAGAGCAGCTACTGCATACACCATTCCTATCCAATAGACAGGAAGGCCGGCATCGACAAGGAGTTTTTGATCAAATTTTTCGAAAATAGCCGTTGCTGGTATGAAAACTAACGAAATATTGATAAACATCCATAACACTTGTGGTGTATGCCGGATCGCCTTTAAACCATCCATGACTTGTTTCATCATTGGTTGTGTGAAACCACCTTGAGTAGGCAGGTTTTTAATGAACAAAAGTAAAACCAATTGAATGGCCATGAACAGGATACTCATTACGATAAGCAATTGAAACTGTTGCTCGGTTAAGTCTTTGGCAAGGAAAGCACCGACAATAACGACTAGGATCGACACGACGAATTTTGCCGAGCTGATTTCTCCCATCGCTTTGTCCATATATCGTTCTTCTTCGGACGATTTGAGCGATTCATAGATCAGGGCTTCATCGGCCCCACTGAAAAAAGTAGCCGCAAACCCAGTTAAGAACGAGCTTAAGAAAAATATCCATGGTTCGAAGGCGATCAATAAAATCGAGTGGCTCGAGATCGCCAGCAATGCTCCTAATAAAAAAGATCGTTTAGCACCAAAGCGGTCAGCAAAAACACCGGTAGGAATTTCTCCGGCAAGCACTCCAATGCTGAAAAACATCATGACGATGAGAACACTTGATTCATCGAGCCCGCGTGAAAAATAAAATAAAGTCAGGACAGGCTGAATAAAGCGGACACTTCCGAATAGTTCCGCCCAGAATAAAAAACGAATGTTATGTGCAGCTAATGTGTGCTTCTTCAAAATGTGATCCTCCTGCTTCAGTATCCGATAGAAAGCAGGAGCTAAAGCGATTTAGATATTAATTTGCTTTCACCCCTGCATTTGAGTGAGAAAAAGTGAAAATTTTTAGCATGATAAAATGTCCTCCTTAAAATAATGGAATATTACTCCCATATTAATATTTCATCAATGATTCGGATATTCCTGCTATACAACGAGGGATGTTAAACCTTTTTGTTGATTCTTCTTATTCCATAAAAGCTCCCGATTCTGGAAGACCCAGTTTCGAGACATTCGTGTGAGTTTGGGGCTGCGGGAAAAGGTTCGCTTTCCGTGGGGCAGGCGCTGAGGAAGAGGCTCCATCCGTGAAGGTGAGTTCATTATTCACCTACATCGGACGGGTGGTTGGGAAGCTGCGAGACTCCCGTGGGAGAAGGAGATAGGC
>NZ_JRNX01000022.1 GCF_000786645.1 Halobacillus sp. BBL2006 | reverse complement strand
TGGATGAAGAAAACAACAACAAAAATATTTAATAAGGGGAGATATTAATGAAGTACTTTGCAGATCATTCCATGCTTGCTGCCATTAGTAATTTACAATCTACTGGGGCATCAATTTTAACCGCCATGCAGCTTTTGGGTATTATCTCGGCTGCCATTGCTTTTGGTATAGGAGCCTACCATCTTATATGGGGTGGAGTTAGAGGTCGCCAAAGCTCTATCGTGTGGTTCATTGGTGGTGCCGTTGGACTTGTCGTTCTAATGGGAGCTACAGCTATCGCTGAATACATTGACAGTCAGGTGATCTTTTAAAGGAGTGTAGGTTCATGAGGGTATTATTCACATCAAAAATGGATGGTGAAATTTCGAGCTTTCACCCTTATTCCTTCCAGGAAATTGTCGTTCTAACAGCAAAATTGGATGCTAAATTAAAGAAGAAAAATGCCAAGCCAATTCTGCTAGATTTCATGATATTTAATGAAGAAGGAGACAAGCTGTACAACGGCTCATATGAAATGGGAGCAGAAGGAACATCAAATATTTATGACCATGTTTGTCAAAAGCTTTTAGAGTTACCCATGCAAAATAAAAATGAAGAAACAAAAAGGGATGTCTTTCTTCAACAATTAACTTCTAATACACCAGCATCTTATCAAATTGATATGACAGGAGTATTGAAAGAAAAGGAAGGACAAAAATCGAGTTGGAAGCAACTTGGTAAGCGTGGCAAATTTTTTGTGAGTATGATCAGTACCACATTAGTGGTAGCCATAGTTACATCCATCACTCTTTTTATACTTCTAAGCAATCAAGGCAAAGATCTAAGAGCCACAACACAAGAGCTGGAAAAAACGGAGAATGTAAAAACGGCTTATGAAGGTTATTGGACAGGTCAGCAGAAAAAAGCTGTTGATCAGTTACAAGGAATGGAAACCTTAACGGAATCGGAGCGCAAAACATTGCTTCATTTTCTGGTGGAACTTAAAAAGTATGATCAAGCTTTGCAATATGTGGGCAAGAAAAACTCTTCTTCACTGGCTGAGCAAGTCATGAAAGTTCATGGTCTGGAAGAATTGATTTCATTTCAAGAAGCTTATCCAAGTCCTTTGGGTGAATTTAAAATAGCCTTTCATAATGGGGAATACAAACAGGCGGTGGATATTCAAGATATGGCGATGTCTCCTGAACTGTATAAACAAAAGGGGATCGCTTATTTGAGGCTTGGTCAATTGGAAGATGCAAAAAAGATGGCCAGTGAAGCGAAAAATGATGAACTGAATAAAAAGATTAATGAGTATCAAGAAATTGTGGAACAGTTGACGAAGATAAACAGCCAAATAGAAACAGAGAAAAAGTCGGAAGATCAAAATCAATCTAAAATCGATTCGCTTAAGGAACAACAAGATGAGCTGGAGGGCCAAAAGAACAATATATAAGAGGGTGATTCATTTGAAATCAGTCATTGCTAAAAAACAGGTGCTTATTCTTCTAAGCATCTGTTTTTTTATATCCACGATGCTGGTCAGTACTTTCGTATGGAATTTGGGATATGCCATGTGGTCAACCTTAAAGACTTTCCCAGAATTCAGTAAACCAATAGAAATTAAAGCTTCATTTTTGACAGATTTTCATATGCAAGAACAACCTTTCTACTATGGAATAGCGGCCTTAATCGGCTTAGTCGGTATAGCCAACATGATTTACAAACTTAGAAGTAACTTTAAACCCGTAGGCACGGACGAAAAAGGTTCCCAGAGATTTGCAACGAGAAAAGAAATTCAACAACAGTACAGGGCCATTCCTGATCGAAAACAACCATATAAAGGTAAAGGAGGCCCTGTGTTATCTAGAAAAGGGGACAAAGCTTTTATTGATCCGTCACCTGTCAATAATCTAATTATTGGTACGACAAGGAGTGGTAAGGGCCAAACCTATGTTATTCCAACCATAGATGCCTATTCTCGTGCTGAATATCAGCCCTCTTTAGTCATCAATGACCCTAAAGGCGAGTTATTTGCTTCTAGCCGGGAGACGCTGGAGAGAAGAGGTTATGAGGTTGAGGTCTTAAACTTAATGAATCCCATGCAAAGCATGAGCTTCAATTTGCTAGAGTTGGTAAAACAATCTTATAAGGATGGGGATTATTCTACAGCTCAAACTCTTTGCGAAACCATTACTCATATGCTTTACCACAATCCGAATGCTAAAGAACCTATGTGGGATGATTCAGCTAAATCACTTGTGAATGCTATGATCCTTGCGGTTACAGAGAAAAGCATAACCGAAGGGATGGAAGAGAAAATTACGATGTACACGGTCGCCAACATGCTCTCAGAGTTAGGGACTAGAAATGAAATGGATGAAGATGGCCAAGAATACAATGCATTGGATCAATTCTTCCAAGAACTACCCCAATCCCATGTAGCGAAAGGTCAATATGCAACGAGTAATTTTTCCAAAGGGAATACTCGATCAAGCATTTTTACGACAGCGATGAATGGATTGACGAAATTCACAATGAGTGAAACAGCTAAAATGACAGCAAAAAACTCTTTAGATTTAAAAAGAGTGGGCTTCGGTCAAAGTATTAAGGGGCGAGGTCGCCCTTTTTCCAAAGTAATGATTTCATTTCCGGATGGAACCACTGAAATCAATCAATCAGGAGAGAGTGGGACATGGACCATTAACTTTAAAACCTCATTAGAGGTCGGAGATCATTTAGTTATTTCTCAAGACTTGGCTCCTGGATCTTCAAAAGTTAAAGAAGTTCAAAAGGATAGCTCGACGATTCGGATTGACAAAGTAAAGAAGGAAACGGGCAAGGTTTCCTTTTCTTATATTTCTGCTAGTAGCACTATGGAAGTAAAAGAAATTATTAACTCCAATAAGCCTATTGCTGTGTTTATGGTTACACCCGATTATGATACGTCTACTCATGCTATACCGTCTATTTTCGTTAGCCAAATGTATTATGTATTATCCAAAAATGCAGCCATTGCCAAAGGACAAAAATGCTTACGAGAAGTGGTCTTTATGTTAGATGAGTTCGGAAATATGCCTGCAATAGCAGATATGGAAAATAAAATCACAGTATGTTTGGGAAGAAACATTCGTTTTCACTTAGTTGTTCAATCCTATGCTCAATTAAAAGATTTGTATGGAGAAGATGGGCAAGCCACAATCCGAGGTAACTGCGGAAATGAAATTTATATATTGAGTGCGGACTATGATTCTGCTTCCTATTTTTCTTCCAAGTTAGGAAAGCAAACGTTAAATACTCAAACACGGTCTGGATCTACCTTTTCCCTGGATAAGTCGAAAACGGAAAGTACGGAAGGAAGAGACCTTCTAACGGCCAATGAACTGCAGGAATTGGAGGAAGGAGATACGGTAGTGCGACGTGTGCTATTACGTCGTGATAAGAAAGGAAGAAAGATTCGTGCCTTTCCTATTTATAATACAGGAAAATACAGTATGAAATATGCTCACACGTATCTTAGTTCAGAATTCCGTCCAGGTAGATCAATTACGGAAGAAGAGATTTCTACCCCACACCGCCATGTTCATCCAGCAGACTTAGTTATTGATTTTCAAACTGACTATTCTAATAAAGCACAGACAGACGAGGCGGTAGAGGATATGGAAAATCACTCACAAAATGGACCATTCAGTGATTCAGAACAACCTATGGAATGGTGGAGGAAGGAAAAAGTCGGTGAGTTCTTTGATAAAAGCACTTTCTCCCTGATCCATCAACAAATTGCTCCTCATCTAGAACACAGTGAGGAGGAAATGAATGAGGAACCTATGGAAGCTTTTCTTTATAACTTTAAGCTGTTAGGCGATCATCAAGAAATTAACCGACAAGTGTATAGTCACATTCGCAAACAAATAGATAGGTTAATTGAAGAACAGGAAACACCAGTGGAGCAGGGATGAAAAATGGGAAAAAAATAAAGGTGGTGATGGAGTGTCTGATGAAGAGCTGTTAGAGATATTGTTAAGGTTTTCCGAAGTCTTATCAACGAATAATATCTTTACATCTGGGTTAAGGATCGTAGGGTGGGGAACGATATTATTTTTGAAAATGATTGTTGATGGTCTGGAAGGAATGGTTGATCAGGTCTTAACCTTAACGGATTTCTTTTTGAGCGATCCCGTGACTAACTTTCTCGAAACCATCCAGCCTGCTCTCTATATTATGCTGGCCATCTCATTGGGAATGATCGGCTTTCGATTAATCTTTAATAAAGAAAAGAATCGATCTGACATTCCAATGAACCTATTTATATCTATCATGACGATTACTCTGTTGTCTTTTGGAATGGGGAAAGTGAATGACTTTACTGGAGATGCGATGGACGTAGCGAAAGTACAAACAGATTCTTTTACCACCTCCGATCGAGTAATGGAAGACCATATTACAGACATAGTCATTTATGAAGAAACAGACTGGACAGATCCAGATGTAGAAAAACAACATCATATAAGCCCAGACTCAATTGATAAAATATCTATTAATGAAACTATTGACGATAGTTTTGAAAAATCTAATGGCGATAGCCTATCAAATAAAGCCCAAAAGATTGTAATGAACAAAGTAGGATTGGAATCAAATGGCGAAGAAGGGCTTGTTGAGTTAGGAAAAAGTAGTCTGTTTGATTTCCTTCCAGAAAATTATTACCGGTGGCATGTGGATTGGTTTACTGCCATCGTAACTCTTTCCGTTATGGCTTTTACCATGATATTAATATCGATTAAAGTAGCCAAGCTCTGTTTTGAGCTTGGCTTTAATCATATCGTGGCCCTAATTATGGCGTATTCGGATATATCCACGGGCCAGCGATTGAAAGCGATCATTAAGAATATTGGAAGCATTTTTGCTTCGCTTATCATGATTTTCTTAAGCTTACGTGTGTATATGTATTACACAAATTTTATAAATAATAATCTTGAAGGACTTGGGTATCTGATTGCTTTAATTGCAGGAAGTTTGGCTGTCATTGATGGTCCTAATATCGTGCAAAAACTCTTTGGAATTGATGCTGGATTGAAAAATGCCTGGCATGTTGCGATGGGTGGTTACCTAGCTTCTAAAACACTTGGACCTCCCGTGAAGAAAGCTGCAGGAGCTATTACAAGTGGTGGTGTATCAGCCTTGATGAATACAGGTGCCGGAACAGCTGGAGCAGCCGCTGGTATCTATGGGCGCAAAGGTGAAGGAAAAGCGCAGACAAATGGAAAAAGTGATCCGTCATCTAGCTCTTCAAAAGAAGGAAATAGAATTCAAGGAAACTCGCAAAAGAAAGAGCCAAGTCCAATGACATACAATCAGAAAAGCCAAAAAGGTTCTTTGGAAGGAAAGGGAACCAGAAGATCTGAGGAAATAAATAGTCCTGCTACCCATGAAAATCAGGGGCAATCACAGCCTTCTCCGGAGAAGAGATCCTCTATGGCCTCTCTACAAGAAGGCTCCCCAGGAGGATTGGATGTCCCATCTCCAAACCACAGCTATGAGCAACCTTTTTCTAATAAACCTATGAAAGAAACAAGACAAGGAAATAGACAAGGAAATATAGGTAGTAGTGAAAAAGGAAGCGAACGTTTAGATGCGAACGATAATGAACCTAAGGAAGAGACAGACCAAATAGCTGCAAGCACAATAACAGAATCATCAGGTGTGAAAGCTCCAGAAAGTACAGATGACATTCCGATGCCGAATCAATATAGAACAGAGCAGCGAACGATAGGGAATTATATGAAAGATCGCCTTGGTGATCGATTCAATCATAATCCTAAGATTCAGAGTGCAAAACGGACGTATAACTTATCTCGAAACACTACAGAGAACTGGATAAATAAAATTAAGAAACGCGGGCCTGAGTCTTAAGTTGGTTCGCGTTTTTTTATGAAGGAGGGTTTTTATTGCAATACAAGATACCATCCGAAATTGGAAGTGAGTTGAAGATCAACCGTTTATTTTATCTTACAGACTTACTTGTGGTACTCATCTTAGGCGGCATAGGCTTTACATTCCGATATGTCGTTCATTTTTCATTCGTTTGGTACTATGCGATTTTTTGGATCATATTGATGGTTGCTTTGTTGATCCGACCCAAAACGAACCCTAAACTGCGTATGGTCAAAGCCTTGTTCTTAGCTGTCACAAGGGACCGGATTGCTTATTGTGCCATCGATAAAAAAGAAAGGGAGGATGGTAGGAATGGTGATCAAATATGAAGAGTTAAATGATGAAGAATATGCGTTTCGAAAGTTTAAGGCACTTCTTGAAGAACAGCTTGGACGAGACTTAACAAAAATAGAAGCACGGAAGATTCGGTGGTTGTCTGGATGGGAGAATGAGACGGTCGGCGTATTTTTTGACCTGATTCATGAAGTAGCAGGAAAGAAAAATGAGGGAGGACTTTAAATGAAGAAGAATAAGAAAGGCCACCCTTTCTTTAAAGAAGACAGTTCCGAAAAAATGGCTCTTTTTGATGAACGAAAAACTACTGAGAAAAACAAGAAGCTGCAAAGGTCGAACGCTAAAAAGAAAAAGAGAGAGGTGGCCATTCCATCCATAGCTGAGATTCTTCCTATTCAGGACATGACCGAAGAAGGATCCTTTCAATTAAAAGGAGACACGGGCTATATGGACGTGATGCAACTTCAGAGTAAAGATATTTATTCTCCATCTACCCAGGAAACCGAGTACGACATCATGAAGATGGCTAAGTTCTTTCAATCATATGCGCCGGATATCAAGATCGTATCTATGAATTTTCCGGTTAATATGAAAAAACAACTGGATGCGATTAATTACAAGATTGCTCAAAACAAAGCGCCTCTCTATGAGCGCTTTTTAATTAGAAAAAGAGAGGAGCTGCATTTTTTAGAGACCTACCGGACGAATAGAGAATTTTATTTATATATTTATGCGACTAGCCTTAAACAGCTTGCTGAGTATAGAAACAATTGTCGGCGTTATCTTGGACGAGTCGCTCCGGTCATTGAGTTAACCGATGAAAAGAAGCTTGATTTGCTCTATAAGCTATACAATCAAAACTCTAAATTAGAAAAGAGGGGTTAAGGAATGTTCTCATTTTTAAAAAAGAAAAGTGATGCCGAAGAAACACAAGAAAAAGGATATAACCCTTTCTTAATGGCCCATATCCAACCGCAAGGAGGAATTAAATTTCACGAAACCTTTACCCGGAAAGGAGACGGTTATGAAGTTTGTGTCCATGTCTATTCCTTCCCTAAAAATGTTTCAGACTTTTGGTTAGAGCCTATTTTCAATATGGAGAATGTCATTACTACGATGGATATTGTCTCTGACGATCGTTACAAAGTCCGAGATGGATTAAACAAAGGGATGGCTGAACAGAGTTCCAGAATGATTAATGAAAAAGATAATGCAGGTATTATAGAAGCGCAAAATAACTATGATGATTTACGGCAGCTGTACAATCAGGTGTCTGAAGAAGGAGAAATCGTTAAACGTGTTCATCTTAGGCATTATGTAAGTGCACCAACAAGAGAAGAGCTGGAAGACAAAGTGAAAGTCGTCTTATCGACGTTACAGGACGAGAATTTTCGAGGATCCATCTTCTTAAACGAACAGGAATTCGAATGGAGATCACTACTCACCAATTATACAGAACAATCCACTTATAGAAACAAGAGGGAAGGTCATCCGATACCCGCACTAGGGTTAGCAGGTGGCTTTCCTTTTCATTTTACTAGCTTAAACGATCCTTACGGTACATTCTATGGCACGACACTCACCGGTGGAAACGTCGTCTTTGATCTTTTTCATAGAGACCAGCAGCGTAAAAGTTATAACGGAGTCATGGTCGGAGCGATGGGGGCAGGGAAATCTACTACGCTTAAGAAAATCATGCTGGATAATGCAATTAAAGGATATAAGGTCCGGACGTTTGATGTCACAGGAGAATTTGTGGAGTTAACGGAAGCTTTAGGCGGGAAGCAAATTGCTCTCGATGGTTCAGATGGGGTCATCAACCCTTTGCAGGTGTATCGAACGGCAGAGGACGAATATACGTCCTTTACTCAGCATTTATCAAAGTTGACGACATTCTATAAATTCTTAGCACCTGAAGCGAATGATAGTGAATTGAAAGAATATGAAAATCTATTAAGAAAGCTCTATGAAAAGCTTGGCTTATGGAACGATGATTCCAATTCAAATATAACCGAACTTTCTGTCCATGAGTACCCTATCTTCACCGATTTTCTTGCCTTTATCGAAGAACAACTCTATGAAAATATCAAAGAAGGGAAGCAAAAGGAGAAGTTGAGTCAGGAAAGGAAACGACGCCTGGAAAGCATCGAATTAAACATTCGTAACCTTGTAGAGACTTACGCGCATCTCTTCAATGGAGTCTCAACCATCGAACACTTTGATGAGCAACAGGTCGTTACTTTTACCCTGAGGGGCCTATCGCAAATGAGGGCAGAGGTTTTCCAAGCGCAATTGTTTAATGTACTCAACCTCTTATGGGACTCCATGCTAACGAACGGTTCACCTCAGTTTGATGCTTATAATCGAGGAGAATTAGCTTTTGAAGACGCTGTACGATATCTCATCTTGATGGATGAAGCTCACCACATCATTAATACAAAGAAGAAAAGTGAGAGTGCTCTTGATTTTCTTACAAAGTTTAGCCGGGAGGCCAGGAAGTATTTTGGTGCTCTTCTCTATGCCAGTCACACCATTCGTGATTTTGTTCCTGAGGGTTCGGATCAGAGTATGGTAGAGGAAATCAAGAAGCTTTTTGAACTGACCCAATACAAAATTATTATGCAGCAAGATAGTAACAACTTAGAGATGATGCAGCAAATATTCATGGGGCAATTAAGCCAAAGTGAATTAAAAGATATCCCTTACCTACAAACAGGGGAGACGATGTTAAGCATCCGTGCGGTTGAAAACATTCGTTTCAAGGTAGAGGTATCGGACGAAGAATTAGCCTTGTTTGGAGGAGGTGCATAAGAATGCCTTGGTCCCTCCTCCTGGGGTTAGTCCCTCGGAAATTATGGCTTTGGTTGATTGGTATTCTGGCAGCTCTTTTCCTTCTACAAATGCTTTTGTATGCTTCAGTCATTACAGGGTTAATCGGTTATCAAAAGTCTTCCTCCAGTGAGGACGTGAGGTCCGTTGATGTGGTAAATGGAACAGCGCAAGTTTCAGCCGCACTAGAAGAGTACCGTCCTCTGTTTGAAGAATATGCTGAAAAGTATGGGGTGTCCAAGTATGTGGAGCTTCTCTTGGCCAAAACGATGCAGGAATCTGGTGGACGTCTTGATGATGTGATGCAAGCAAGTGAGTCTCTCGGTCTACCTCCAAACACGATAGAGGATCCTGAAAGAAGCATTAATGTCGGGATCCGATACTTCTCTGAAATGCTGGAGAAAGCAGGGGGAGATATTAAGCTAACCCTCCAAGCTTATAACTTCGGTGGAGGGTTCATTGATTACGCAAACGAACACAACAATGGAGAATACAGCAAAGAGTTAGCGATCGAATTTTCTAGAATGAAGTACCAGGAATTGAAGCATACAGGCATGTATTCCTGCATTCGACCTGAGTCGGCAGAAACAGGAGCTTGTTATGGGGATATTGGTTATGTTGAGGCCGTTTTAAGTTACCTTAAAGGTGGAGTTATTGAAGCAGATTTACAACCTACGGGAGATTGGGTTATGCCCGTTGAAGGAGCACTCACACAAACCTCTGATTACGGCATGCGCTCAGATCCCTTTGATGGAACACCGGACATGCATAGAGGGATTGATTTTGCTTGTACGAACGCCGTAACGCCTATTCAAAGCGTAGATAACGGTCAAGTGGTTGGTGTGGTAAGAAAAAACTCTGGATATGGAAATAACGTTCTTGTGAAACATGAAGAGGGACTTTATAGTCACTATGCTCATTTGTATACGATAAGTGTACAAAACGGGGAGATGATTCAAAAAGGAACAAAAGTAGGCAAGTGTGGTTCGACAGGAAACTCTACAGGTCCCCATCTACATTTCGAAGTTCGGACCAAAAAACAGTATCGTTCTGATGTAAATCCTGCCCCTTATCTTGGACTATAAGAAAGGAGAACGTTGATGGATAGACGTGTTCTTTTTGGCCTGTTTGTCGTTCTGTTAATCGTTCTCACATCGGTTAACATATATGCTGCACGCACAGCATCGAGTGATGATCTACAGGAAAGCTTGCATCAATTAAAGGTGAAAAACGAAAAGGTTATGGAAGAAAAAACCGAATTAGAGATGACGTTACAAAAACAGGAACCTGCTGACATTCAAGCGAGATATGACGCTTTAGTGAAGCAGGTTTCTACGTTTATAGACGTTGCTTTTAAACAGGATAAAGAGACCTATCAAGAAAGGAAAAAAGAAGCTCACAAGGTAATGAGCAACGATTTAGCTTCAACCTTCTTTCCTACAGAGACCTATAAAGGAGACAGGAAAACGGAGGTGGATGAAGTAGAAATATTCTTCAAAACAGGAAATCTCACAAACAATCAAGCTAGCGTATTAGTTAAGTTTAAACACACACTCTATTCTTTGCAGAGTGATCAAAAACAGGTGTCTCCTGTGTTTCTCAGAATAAATGCTCATAGAGAAGAAGGGCACTGGATGATAACAGATTTTCAAGACGTCGAAGAGGAGGGCTATTCATGAAGAAACAAACGAAACACATCACGGAAGGAACCTCAAAAAAATATCTTATTGGACTAAGCGTCATGGCTATGGCGCTTCTTTTTTTCTTGTT
>NZ_JRNX01000219.1 GCF_000786645.1 Halobacillus sp. BBL2006 | reverse complement strand
TATTATGGCTCGGTAGCTCAGTCGGTAGAGCAACGGACTGAAAATCCGTGTGTCGGCGGTTCGATTCCGTCCCGAGCCACTTTAAAACGTCTACGAAGATTCGTAGACGTTTTTTATTTTGCATATATTTGATTTTATGTTTTAAGGAAAAAACAACAAGTTTAACTAAATTTTATAAATAGTAGAAAAAAGTTGAAATGAAAATTGTAATGGTTTTGTAATCATATTAGTGTTTATTTACACTTCGTTAGTAATAATATATTATTTTTTTCACGAATTTGGTAGCAATATTATGTATTAATTACAAGCTTGGAAAACCGTTTTATCAACCTTTTTGCTGTGATAGATTTAGTGAGTGAAAAAATATTAATAAAAATATAACAATAGAGAGAGAAAAGGTTAATTTTTACAGGAGGATAGGGAAATGTTTCGCAGCAAAGGAATCGGGAAAAAAATTGCCGTAACCGTTTTGATTGGTCTAAGTTTGAGTGTCGGAACAGCATATGCTGAGAATAGCTTTAAAACTACATACCACGTTTTTGTTGATGGTAAACATGTAGGAATTGTCGATGATAAAGATGTCGTGAAGGATTATGTTGATAACCGTCTGAAAAAAGCGGAAAACAAGCATGAAAATTGGGATATGGTCATTGATGAAGATGTTTCTTTTGAGTCTGAAAAAATGTTCGCCCCAGATTTTAAAAATGAGAAAGTCGTTCAAAACTTAGATGAAGCACTTACGACGGAGGTTGCCGCCGTTGATTTACAGATAGATGGCGAAACAGCTGCCTATTTGCCTAGCAAACAGAAAGCTGATGAAGTCATTCGCAAGCTGAAAGAAAATTATGTAGATGCTGAAACATTGGATGGGCTGAAGCAGACTACATCCAAAGCAGAAGAATCCTCTCCTAAGAAAAATGAGACCACGATTTCGTCTGTTAAGCTTTCAGAAAATGTGACAAAAGCAAAGGCACAAGTGAATCCTGCTGATATGGCTACAGTAGAAGAAGCGTTAACAAAAATTGAGGAAGGGGAAACTTCCGTTCAATATAATATGTCTCAAGATCATTTGATGAATGCGAAGGGCGGCGAAGAACAAGCTGAACCGGACAGTAAAGATGTTGAGAAAACGACAGAATCGGATCCTCTCATCGATGTCGTTGTAAAAGAAAAAGGAATGAAGACAGAAACAATTTCTCATAAAAAAGAAGTTGTGAAGACCGATAAACTCTATAAAGGTGAAACGGAAGTAAAACAGAACGGGGAAGATGGAGAAAAAACCATCCATTATACTGAAACGAAAATAAATGGCGAACTCGATCAAGAAGAGGTTACGAAAGAAGAAGTCACGAAAGAGCCTGTTAAAGAGATCGTGTGGAAGGGAACGAAAGTGATTCCGTCCAGAGGAACAGGTAATTTCAAGTGGCCGGCGGCTGGTGGACAAATAACAAGTCATATGGGACAGCGCTGGGGCCGCATGCATAAAGGAATCGATATTGCCGGAGTAAGCGACCGCACGATCACAGCGGCGGATAACGGAAAGGTCATCACCGCTGAACGCCAGTCCGGATTTGGCAATAAAATTGTGATTGATCATAACAACGGATATAAAACCATTTACGCTCACCTTTCGTCCTTTGAGGTCAGTGTCGGAGACGTTGTGAAAAAAGGCGAACCAATAGGAGTGATGGGGAATACGGGGAACTCTACCGGAACCCACTTGCACTTTGAAGTGCATAAGGATGGCTCTTTAAAAAATCCATTGTCCTTTTTCTAAGTCAAACATCCACTATGAATCTTCATAGTGGATGTTTTTATTGTTTAAGGGAATGATTCTTTTAAGGTGAAGTAAGACATTTCACGATAAATAAGTTAAAATGAGGGAAAGTATAGAAGTTGATAAAAAGGATGTGACTTTTATGGCTCCAAAGATTTTAGTAGTAGATGATGAAAAACCGATTGCTGATATATTGAAATTCAACTTAGAAAAAGAAGGATACGAAGTCGTCTGTGCATACGACGGCGATGAGGCCATCAAAAAAGCAGAGGATGAAAAGCCAGACTTAATCCTCTTGGATATTATGTTACCGAATAAAGATGGAAATGAAGTATGCCGGGAAGTAAGAAAGACACAGACTATGCCAATCATTATGCTGACGGCCAAGGATGCTGAGATTGACAAAGTACTCGGTCTAGAAATGGGTGCTGATGATTATGTCACGAAACCATTCAGTAACCGTGAATTAATTGCCCGTGTCAAAGCGAATTTACGACGCCAGCAGCAGGAGCCGGAAGACAGCTCTGATCAGCCGAAAGATATTACCATCGGCCGGTTGTCGATTCACCCTGATGCCTACACGGTTACAAGGGATGGAGACTATATCGAGCTTACCCACCGTGAATTTGAACTGTTACATTATTTAGCTCGTCACATTGGACAAGTCATGACCAGGGAGCACCTTCTAGAGACGGTATGGGGTTACGACTATTATGGTGACGTTCGTACTGTCGACGTAACTGTGCGTAGACTTCGTGAAAAAATTGAGGAGAACCCGAGTAATCCTGTATGGATTGTTACCCGCCGCGGGGTTGGTTACTATTTGAGAAATCCAGAGCAGGAGTAAGCTTAGTATGAAAAAGGTTGGTTTTTTTCAGTCGGTACGACTGAAACTTATAGTTGTGTACATTTTACTTATGTTATTAGGCATCCAAGTCATTGGTGCCTATTTTGTTGAAAAATTAGAAGAACAGCTGACTACGAACTTTACGACTTCGATCGATGATCGTTTAGAATCCTTGACCTTCAGTCTGCAAAACGCCTTTACTGCTGAACGGGGAGAAGATGTTCCGTCACTTGAATCCGAGGCCCAAAGGCTCCTGAGTGAGTTCAATACAACGGACATTAGTAAACTGCAGGTCATTGATGATTCCCCCAGCGTGATCGCTAACATCAGTGACCCATCCATTATTGGTCAGAAAGTCACGAATCCCCTCATTACTAAAGTGTTCATCCTAGGGGAATCTCAGCCTCAGCCCGTTACTTCTGATGGGGAGCGTTTATATGTAGGTGCCAAACCTATCAAAAATGAATCAGACCAAATTGTAGGTGTACTTTATTACGAAGCGCAAATGGATGGCATTTATAATCAAATGCAAGCCATCAATCGAATTTTTGCAAATGGAACGCTGCTTGCTATTGCTGTAACGGCTTTGTTAGGGATCCTTGTCGCAAGGACGATCACAAAGCCGCTGACAGAAATGAAAAGGCAGGCCCAGATCATGGCTACCGGGGACTTTTCGCAAAAAGTTGATGTAAAAGGGAATGACGAAATAGGTCAGCTCGGGATCACCTTCAATGATTTGAATGATAAATTGAAGTTAGCGCAGGCCACCACGGAAGGCGAGCGGCGCAAATTGAGCTCGGTCCTGTCGAATATGTCGGATGGTGTCATTGCTACCGACCGACTTGGCGCGATTATTTTAATGAATGAACCGGCAGCGAAGTTAATTGGTCAGACCTTTGAAGACGTGCAGGGCCAGTCACTCATCGATGTTTTTGATTTGAATGACCAAATCCAGGAGATGAGTGAGGTAGAAGAAACGGGTTCCATGATCATCGACTTGAGCAGCGAAGATAAGCATTTGTTGTTAAAAGCTAACTTTTCAGTCGTTGAAGATGAGAACGATGAGATGGACGGATTTATCACAGTGATCAGTGACGTGACAGAACAGGAGAAAGTCGAACAAGAGCGAAGAGAGTTCGTATCGAACGTATCGCATGAGCTAAGGACACCTCTAACGACGATGCGCAGCTATATCGAGGCACTAAATGACGGCGCGTGGAGAGACGAGGATATCGCCCCCCGCTTTCTAGATGTTACTCAAAACGAAACGGATCGAATGATTCGCTTAGTGAACGACCTGCTGCAATTGACAAAAATGGATCATAAAGAGACGAGCTTAATGAAAGAGCGAGTCGAATTTGTCGGTTTCTTCAACCACATCATTGATCGATTTGAAATGAATAAAGATGAAAAAATGCAATTTGAGCGGAATCTCGTCAACCGTAAGATGTACGTATGGATGGACAAAGATAAAATCACTCAAGTGTTGGACAACGTAATCTCGAATGCCATTAAATATTCTCCGGAAGGCGGGACGGTCAGCTTTGATGCCCACTCTACAAAAAAACAACTGATCGTAAGTGTGACGGATGAAGGAATCGGCATGCCTCCTGATACGGTCGATAAGATATTCGACCGCTTTTACCGTGTAGACAAATCGAGAGCTAGAGAGATGGGCGGTACAGGATTAGGTCTCGCTATTGCCCGGGAAATGATTGAAGCACATCACGGGAAAATATGGGCGAGGAGTCAAGAAGGTAAAGGAACAACCGTTTACTTTACACTACCGCTAATGAGTCAGAAGCGGAGGGGTCAATCATGAATAGGGAAACGATGAAGTCCGTAATTTTGGTCATACTGATTGCTTTTAGCTTGCTGCTTACCCTCGCTTTATGGAATTATCAGCCAGATTTCGACACAGCGGGAGAAGAAAGTGAGGTTGGCAAAACGACCCTTGAAGAAAGTGGCGGTACTCAAAGTACAGTACTGGATCTTATTGAACCAACTAAAATCGTGTTCAAGCATCAGGGGTCTTATTATTCTTATGCGGACCCTTCAGATCGCTCAGCGATATATGGTCGTATGAAACAGTGGTCGCTTGTAAATATCAATGACAATCCATCCTCTCCCCAAATCGGGGAAAGGGACAGTGTTGCTGAAATTATTTTCCCAACCAAGCTCCCGTTAAAGGTTTTAGGTGATATTTTTACAATAAATGAAGACTTACCTGCGGAAGACACAACGTTTGATCGGATTTTTGTCGTCCACGATCATAATTCAGGGGCGGTTTCCCCTTATACGGTCTATATTATGGATACGGGAGAGGATGTAAGTCCTGCAAGAATGTCAGCATCCCTTTCTGAAGAAGCAGCTAGTCAGCTTTTCAGCGAGATAGAGGTTAAAGATATGGTGAATCAGTTCCGATTATCGGATTGGAGTGGCAGCACAGTAGATGGGGCCAGTTTTGATCATATCTATCTGCCTTCGGAAGAAGTTTCTTACCCGACTGAAGTCCTGCAAACCGACGCTGTTCCAGTGAAACCATTACAAAACTTTTTATTTCCGCCTACATCGACAATCAAATCGTCCTTTACAAATTCCGTAGACCGGCGTTTTCAAGATATCAGCCGGAGATTGGATATTATGAATGATGAGCGGCTCATGAAATACGTGTACATGATTACGAATCAGTCTACCTACTGGACTCAGTATGAGCTTTTGACAAAAAGTGTGAGCGATATGAATAATCATTACGGGTGGACAAACCAATTCCGTTTAGAAAATATCAATTCAACGGCAGATAAAGTGAGTTTCCTCATGTATTTTAATGGTCTTCCTATTTATGAAAATACGGATTTGACAAAGATTTCATTGAAATATGAGGGTGGATCGATTCAGGAATATAACCGCCCGTTAGTCTCTTTCTTTCCGGTCGATTATAAAAACGAAGGAGAGTCTTCTATACTGCTCGAATCTGGCGAAGAAGTCATTAGCAAAATTAAGGAAAAAGGCTACGATCTAAATAATATAGATGATATTCAGGTCGGCTACAGTTTGAAGGATCAAAATGATATGCGGCTAGCCTATAACCTGTTGCCGCAATGGTACATCAAAACCGCTGGAGAGTGGAAACCATTGTTTAAAGAAGACATTTCGCAAAATAAAGAGGTATCGTAAGTGAGGAGGTCGTAGAATTATGCAGTGGGGACAAATTAAACTCTTATTTATTCTTAGCTTTCTCATTCTCGATCTCTTTCTCTTACAGCAGTTTCTGAGTAAGCAAGATCAGACGGAGTTAAATGAAATGACCACAACCTCAGAAACGATTCAATCAGAATTACAAAACAATAATATCACTTGGTCAGAAGAAGGAATCCCAGAAGAGGCCCCTAAGGTGGCGAATATCACTTCTTCACAAAGTAAATTTTCCGAAGAAATTCTTTCCGAAATTGAAACTTTAAAGGAAGATGGGAACCAAGAGATAAATTTTGTAAGAGATAACGTGTTGAAGGCGACGATTAAAGATCCCGTAGAATTTACGGAAGAAAATGTGACGGAAAAGGTAGACGAAGTGGTGCCTTTTAGTAACCAGTATTCGTTCTGGGGTTGGAACAAAGAACAGAATGTTTTGCTTTTCTTCCAAAAAGCGAATGGTCGGACGGTTTATTTCAACCAGGGTGGTTTTTTGATGGTCAAGGTCGAAGATGGAAAAATGACAGAGTACGTCGCGACCTTGTTATCGTTCGAGACGGAAGAAACCGAAAGCGAGACCAGCTTGATTTCTCCTCTAACGACCATCAAAAGGTTAATGGATGAAGGTAAGATCGAATCAGGCGATGAAATTACATCGATGAATGTCGGTTATTACAGCAGCTTCAGCCTTGAAGCTGGAGAGGAAAACGGCCCTCAGGTGTTTGGACCGACCTGGAAAGTGACGGTGAACGGAGACGAAAACCATTTCGTTTATGCGGTATACGGAACCATCATAGACACCCAGGAAGAGAATTTCATCCAAACATCCAAGGAGAATTACGGAATGGCAGATGAAGTGGAAACATCTGACTCATCGAAAAAGAACTTACAGAATTCTGGAGAAACCAATTAAATGGAGTGTCATTCGCATGTCATTACGATTTAGTGTGCTTGCCTCTGGCAGCACAGGAAATGCTTTTTATATAGAATCGGGAGAAGAAAAAATCCTCGTTGATGCGGGTCTAAGTGGAAAGCGGATGGAACAGCTGTTAAGTCAAGTAAATATCGATCCACATGAGCTGTCCCGAATCTTAGTTACTCATGAACATAGTGACCATATTAAAGGGTTAGGCATCATGGCTCGTCGTTATAATCTGCCTATCTATGCGAACGAGAAAACGTGGAAGGCGATGGAGAATCAGATCGGGAAGATTTCTCTTGATCAGAAATTCCATTTCAATATGGAAGAAACAAAGACATTTGGCAATCTTGACATAGAATCCTTCGCCGTTTCTCATGATGCTGCTGATCCTATGTTTTATACGTTTCATCATGAAGGGAAAAAGGTAGCTCTGGTGACGGATTTAGGGTATGTTTCGGAACGAATCAAGAAAACCGTGGAAAACGCAGATGCTTATATCTTTGAATCCAATCATGACGTCAGCATGCTCCGTATGGGGAGATATCCATGGAACGTTAAACGGAGGATTCTTGGCGACTCCGGCCACGTTTCCAATGAGGACTGCGCTTTAGCCTTAACGGATATTTTAACAGACCGTACGCAGCGAATCTATTTAGCTCACTTAAGCCTTGATAACAATATGAAAGACCTGGCACGGATGTCTGTCTCAAACATTCTTCAGGAAAGAGGATTTGAGCTGGGGTCACGGATTGAACTCCATGATACAGATCCAGCAGAGGCAACGCCGATGTTCCACGTTTAAAAAGTTTTATTTTCTTAGAAAACAGGAAACAATATCTAAGTAGAAAGTAAACGAACGAGAAAGGACAGGTGAATATGCGTGGGTTATTATGATGATCATTCCTCTGCCACCCAGCAACAGAAGCATCGACGGCGTTGGGTCATGCCAACGATCGTAGGCGTCATCCTCGGTGCAGTTTTAGTCTTATTAGCGCTTCCTGCACTCGTACAAACCGAGTTGCTGCCTTATGAAATCACCATTCCGGAAGACGAGAGTGGCCTTGTCCAGGATGATCAAGGACTTACAGGGGATACAACAAAAAGTGTTCAACTTGATGTAAAGACACAGATTACAGATGTCGTTGAGAAAGTTACCCCTTCAGTTGTAGGTGTCGTCAATCTTCAATCCCAGCAAAACTTCTGGGAAGGGGATGGGAGCGCCCAGCAAGCGGGTGTAGGCTCCGGGGTCATCTATAAAAAAGAAGATGGGACAGCGTATGTCGTTACAAACAATCACGTCATCGAAGGAGCAAACGAAATAGAAGTTGTGCTTGCTGACGAAACGAGGATTAAAGCACAGCTTGTTGGAAGTGACATATTTACAGATTTAGCCGTACTTAAGATGCCTGGAGATAAAGTTGATAAAGTCGTTGAGATCGGAAGCTCTGAAAATCTCAAGGTAGGAGAACCGGCCATCGCGATCGGTAATCCTCTTGGATTAAGATTCTCCGGTTCTGTAACGCAAGGGATTATCAGTGGAAAACAACGTGCCATTCCCCAGGACTTTAATGGAGATGGACTGGAAGATTGGCAGGCGGAG
>NZ_JRNX01000218.1 GCF_000786645.1 Halobacillus sp. BBL2006 | reverse complement strand
CCATTGCTTTTACGAATGAGGCAGGGAGGAAGGCCTTCTTGATCAAGACGGACAACTTGTGCTCCTTCTGATTCTTCCAACAAGTTTTTTTCATTTAGCAGCTCGATCGTAGCTTCCATTTTATCGTTGTAATAGGCTTCTCCCCGGGTGAGGTCGAAAGAGATTCCAAGGAGTTCGTAGATTTTATTGAACTCTTCTAAAGAAACCTCTTTGAACCATTTCCATAGTGTAATGGTTTCTTCATCATTGTTTTCCAATTTCTTAAACCAGTCTCTTCCATCCTCTATGAGAGAAGAATTCTCTTGGGAAGCTTCATGGAATTTCACATAAACTTTATTGAGCTCTTTCAGCGGATTTTCTTTAACCGCTTGTTCATCTCCCCACTTTTTATAAGCGCAAAGCAGCTTTCCAAACTGCGTCCCATAATCACCGATATAATTAATCTTGACCGTTTCATATCCGCATTTCTCTGCTAAATTGGCAAGAGCGTTACCGATCACAGTTGAACGCAAGTGTCCCATCGAGAAAGGTTTCGCGATGTTCGGTGCAGACATGTCCAGGACAATCGTTTTACCATCTCCGAAGTCGTGGTGACCATAGAGAGGTGGATCCGTCATCACTTGTTTTAGAGTGTGATCCATGATAAATGACTGATTTAAGAACACATTTAGATATCCACCGATTGACGTTACTTCTGCAAAAACATTATGGTTCAGCTTAGGAACAAGGTCAGCCGCTATATCAGCGGGGCTTTTACGGAACGACTTGGCGAGTTGAAAGCACGGAAAGGCTAAATCGCCTAAATGGCCCTGCTTTGGAATTTCGATCTGTTCATAAATCCAATCACGTGAAAAGTTTTCACCTAATAAATGAGATAACTGCAGTGCAAAGATATACTTTTCCATAAAAAACCTCCTAATTAATAAGTGTGGAGAGGAACGGGTAGACCTGACGCGCTTAAGAAAATCACATTGAGTTAGCGAAAACACTATATTTTACACATGCCTATAAAAAATAAAAAACCCCGTCTCCTTGTAAGAGACGAGGTTTATGCTCGCGGTACCACTCTTTTAGCTATAACAAAAAGCCACTTGGTTATTGGTAACGGGAAATTCCCGGCCATCCCTACTAGGTGTTCAGGATGGCTTCTCAAAAGTCCGGTTCACTACTTGGATCCGTATCAGGCTTCCACCTACCCTGACTCGCTGCTCGTTCCATCATAGTTACTCTCTTTTTCTTAGAATTTTAGAATATTTTAGAAAATTATAGCGGAAGACAAAATGAATTGCAAGTCGTATCAAGGAATAAATAGGAAATCAGGTGGGAAAATAGCAACAGTGAGGTGTTTGCATGAACTGGATTTGGAAATCGGTGCTTATCATTTTGGTTGGAACAATTATTTTACGAGTGGGAGGGAGAAAGTCTATTTCCCAGATGACTCTCGCTCAAACCGTCATTATGATAGCGGTCGGATCTTTATTGATTCAACCTGTAGCAGGGGAAAATATTTGGATGACCTTTGGAGTGGGAGCAGTTCTTGTGATCACACTGATTGTGATGGAATTTTTGCAATTGAAATTTGATTTCATGGAAAGCTTTCTTACAGGCCGAGCCGTACCAGTGATTGTTAAAGGGCAGCTGCAGGAAAAGAACTTGAAGTCTCTCCGATTTACTGTCGACCAGCTAGAAATGAAATTAAGACAGCAAAACGTCTCTTCTATTAATGATGTTGAAACAGCGACTCTAGAACCGAATGGCCAAGTAGGGATTGAATGGAAGGAAAATAAAAAGGCAGCAACAAAAGAGGATATTGAACAATTAAGGAAAGAGATTGCCTTATTGAAAGAAAAGTTAGAGTCAAACCTCATCCCGCAAATTCCGAGCTCATTGGAAAAAGGAAATATCTTCGCAGAAGTAGAGAATAAAGAAAATCAGAGCCCCCCGCCGAAACACCTGCAATAATCAAATGAAGTTTGTTCCTATATGAGAGCGAGCATATGAAAAGAATTTATTCGGCTCTGTTGGTACAATAGAGGAGATCAAATAAAGAGGTGATACCTGATGGATCTCATCCATTCAATTGAAGAAGCGAATTCCTTTATAAACAATGAACCGTTAGCTATTTTATATATTTCTCAACCAAATTGCTCCGTATGCCATTCTCTTTTACCACAAATCGAGGAGCTTTTGAGGGATTATCCGAAGATTTCCTCAAAGCATATTGATGCACAGGAAGTTCCTCAGGTGGCAGGAGAATATTCAGTCATGACGGTTCCTGCCGTTTTAGTATTTTCTGAAGGTAAAGAGCTGTTCCGGAAAGCACGGTTTGTCCCGATCGGTGAACTGAACCAACAACTAGCGAAATTTAATCACTTT
>NZ_JRNX01000217.1 GCF_000786645.1 Halobacillus sp. BBL2006 | reverse complement strand
CCCAGGGAAACGACGGTATCTGAAGTAAGTAAAATCTCCTGTTGCCTTATAGTAATGGCTGAGCTTTTTTGTTGAGCTAAATAGATGACTGCCTGCTCCGGCCCCCATTCATTTGGAAATGATTCATCTATATTTGCTGGACGAATAGAAAATTGATATCCAGCCATTTCCAACAATTTTTTTCTTCTCGGGGATTGCGAACCTAAAACTAATGAAGTCATACGTAATTCTTCCTTTCTTCCAACGAGGTATCTATATTTTACCTCAATCATGAGAATTCGAAGATCCCGCTATTTTAACCTATGAAGGTTCTTCTCTATTTAAAAAAAGAGAAGATCACAGCGCAAAATAGCTTTTTCTACCTACTTTCTCGCATTAACTTTTCTATTTCATCATTTCTTCCAATCCTTGAGCGACGCGTAACCAATTCATATTGTACGTATCCTTCTCATTCCAATCTTGAAGAGAGGCAGCTAAAGAAACTCCATTCGGATCTTTTCCGAGCTCATTCACCATAGCTTCTCGTTCGTTGATAGAAAGATCGTTCAAGGTACGTTGTTCAAGATGAGTGACCAACGTATCCATAACTTTCGCTTCTTTTTCGTCTAAAGACCCTTCTTCCTTCAGAACGACCCAGGATTTCACGTATGTATCTACCCCGTACCCTTGTAGTTGGGCAGCTAGTACGTCAGCTTCTTCCTGTGTCGGTGCACTGCCGGCAAATAAAAAATATTGTCCATCCCGTTCCCAGACGATCGAGGATACGGATTGAGAAGTCAACTTCGTTTTCCATTCTATCGCTTTATCTTCAGTAGAAAACACCCCTGCCTGTATAAAATACGACTCAATGGCAGATGGGTTAACATTCTGAATGGCTTCTGCTTGAGGCTCTCCTGTTGAATTGGATGTCGCCGGTACAACATCTCTTCCTGTTGTTGTCTCATCCGTCAATGTTACAAACATACGTAAAAGTAAAAAACCCAGTCCTAAGCTAATCACCAGGGCAGTTAAAGCCGTGACTGCTATTCGCTTCATCGGGGACTGGAGTTTCTTTTTTTTCTTCATTGGCAGCTTATACACCGATTGCTCAGAAGAGTCTTCCAATAAAATCATTTCATTTTTTTCTTTCGACTGTTTAGCAGCTGCCTGTTCTGCCTCTGCCTTAAAGTAGTCTCGTTTTTCATCTTTTGGTTCATTTTTTCGCAAGGATATCGTAATTTTCTTTTTCGATTCCATAGATTAATCACTCCTGCCAGGTTTGTCCTAACCCTATCACAGGAGAAATGAAAACTACGCTGAAATTTGTCATGTTAACATCGACAAGTTTTTTCCGTTTTAGAAGAAGAATTTCAGGCCATATTGTAGGCCGCCATTTTGGACGTAACAATTATACTATTCCGTTACCATCATGAAACATGCAAAATAATCTGCTGTTTTATTGGGAGGGAGTCTTTTTCATAGAAAATCCTGAATCATTTCCTTTTCTTTTCAAGCCACTTTAAAAAAATGTTTGAATATACCAATCGATCATGCTACTCCCAAAAAAATAAGAAAAACTAGCACCTA
>NZ_JRNX01000216.1 GCF_000786645.1 Halobacillus sp. BBL2006 | reverse complement strand
CTATGGTAGTTGTACTGCTTGTGACAATTTTGGTTTCAATCGCCGGTCAAATTGGAGACTTGGTAGAGTCAGCATTCAAGAGACATTATGCAGTCAAGGATTCAGGTAAGATCCTGCCTGGTCATGGAGGAGTGCTTGACCGATTCGACAGTCTGATCTTCATTCTTCCGATCTTGCACTTGATCAATTTCATCTAGTTAGCGAGAGGAGAGTGAACGATGAAACAAGTAGCTTTACTTGGGGCTACCGGTTCAATTGGAATCCAAACATTGGATGTGATTCGGCTGCACCCTGAAGAATTTTCGTTATACGCAATGGCATTTGGACGAAATCTTGATAAAGCTTTACCCCTTATTAAGGAATTTAAGCCAGAGATGATTATCGTTCAAGATGAAATGACTAGAGAAACTTTGAAAAAAGAGATCGATCATCCCCAAATACTCGTCGGTAGTGAGGGGCTTATAGAAGCTAGTGTTGCAGCCCCTGTAGACGTTGTCGTCAATGCGGTGATGGGGAGTGTTGGTCTTCCTGCTACGTTAAAGGCCATCCAGGCGAATAAGCTTATTGCTATCGCAAACAAGGAAACTTTAGTGACAGCTGGTCACCTTGTGATGGATGAGGCTAGAAAACATAATGTTGAATTACTGCCTGTGGATAGTGAACATTCTGCTATTTATCAATCCTTAAATGGCGAGCAGAAAAAAGATATTCATAAATTAATTATTACTGCTTCCGGAGGGAGTTTCCGGGACAAAAAAAGAGAAGAACTTGTTGGTGTGACGGTTAAAGATGCGTTAAATCACCCAAACTGGAGTATGGGTGCTAAAATAACGATAGATTCAGCATCCATGATGAATAAAGGACTAGAGGTCATTGAAGCCCATTGGCTTTTTGATGTACCTTATGACCAGATTCATGTTATTCTTCATAGAGAAAGCGTTATTCATTCGATGGTTGAGTATGTGGACAGAAGTGTGATGGCTCAGTTAGGAACACCTGATATGAAAGTTCCTATTCAATATGCTCTTACTTATCCGAATCGATTAGATTTGCCGATAACAAAACAACTCAATCTTGAAGAAATAGCGACATTACATTTTGAAAAAATGGACATGGAGCGTTTCCCTTGTTTGCGGATGGCATATGAGGCAGGACGCTCAGGCGGTTCAATGCCTACAGTGTTGAATGCAGCGAATGAAGAAGCGGTACAGTTGTTCTTAGAAGAAAAAATTTCTTTCTTAGAAATTGAACAATTGATTGAACAAGCGCTTGAAAGTCATGACCGTATTCATAACCCGGACTTGTCTACCATACTTTCTATTGATGAGGAAACAAGAAAACGCGTCCGTTTCCATTTAAACTAAAAGGAAGGTGCTTCATTTGACTACAGTGATTGCATTCATACTCATGTTCGGACTTTTGGTGTTTGTTCATGAGTGGGGGCATCTCATTTTTGCCAAACGAGCAGGTATGCTAGCTCGTGAATTTGCAATTGGTTTCGGGCCAAAAATATTTGCTTTCACACGAAATGAAACATTGTACACGATTCGTTTATTGCCAATTGGCGGATATGTACGAGTAGCTGGAGAAGATCCTGAGATCATTGAACTGAAAGCCGGACATCATATTGGACTAGAATTCAATAATGATGGTAAAGTGAATCGGATTATTGTCAACAATAAGTCCAAGCACCCACATGCTCGCGTCATCGAAGTGGAACGAGCAGACTTGGATCACAGGCTTACGATTGAAGGGTACGAAGTGGATGAAGATGAGAAGCTATTTTTCGAAGTAGACCCGAAAGCGATGTTCGTAATGGACGAGAAAGAAACTCAAATTGCTCCTTACGATCGGCAGTTTGCTTC
>NZ_JRNX01000215.1 GCF_000786645.1 Halobacillus sp. BBL2006 | reverse complement strand
CAATTATTTAAGATCGATGTCACCTGGGAGTTGATATGACTCTTAGCTGTGTCATCCATCCCCTGGGTAATCTCTTCATAGTTATCTAAGAAGATGATTGATAAGACGGTTTGTTCGTTTTTATAGAGGTCATGAATTTCTGTTTGTTGGGTACGATCGAATAAATAAAGCAGGCGCTCGTCTTTCTTAATGATCGTCTGGAGTTTATACCCATCCACATTAATCCAAACCTCATCCAAGTCTTCCTTAATAGGCGCAATCAACTTATCGGAAATATCCTTCAACGATTTACCTACGATGGTATCTTGGTCAGTGAACCTGTTCATGTAGGGATTGGCCCATTCCACAGTGAAATTATCACTGAATAAAATGATCCCAATCGGCATCTCCAGTAAAGCTTCTTCCCCAACTTTTTTGACCCGATAGGATAACGTCGATATATACTCTTCCGTTTCAGTGATCATATTCTGCTCTGTTCGGACACTATAAAAAATGGATGCAGCAAGGAATAACGTCATCATTAATCCGAGCATCCACTGGTAATACCAAATGAATCCGAGCAATATGAGCGAAATCAAATAAATGATCCACAAGTGACCACTCATTGTTGGTTTTTTAAAAAAATTAGGCATTACTTTTCAGCTCCTACCATCTTATGCGAGCTATATTTATTTCTTCTCTTGAACACGCTTCCTTAACGGAAATCCTATATCAATTATACCCAAGATTCGTACAAGGTACAGCAAGATTTGCGGAAGAAGCAAGGAAAGGACAACAGCTGTGATTGGTATGGCTTTCGACCATTTTTTCTTTTGTGCGTAAAAAAAGATGAATGAAAACCCTTGTAGGGCTATGAGGATCCCCGTCAAGGTAAAGACGTTGATCGCTGCTAAATAAAAAATTCCGTTTCCTTCCATGGTGGCATAGTTCACGATCATAGCAATAAAGTAATACCACAATACGGATGTAGGCAATCGGAAGTTAAGGAAAGAAGAAAATCTGAATTTCTTATTCTCAATCCGATTGATCAGTTTATACGTCAACCATTGGCTGACAAAAGCAAAGGAAATTCCCGTCACAGCTAATACACTCGGGATGATGTCAGGCAGCCTGTTGATTTGCTCTCTGATCATTTGCATCTGTTGTTCTGAATCTTCGCCAGTTAACATTCCGCCAAGCATGTTTTCTGTCATGGTGAACGCTTGATTCAGGCTGTCACGGATTTGGTCCATCCAATTGATTCCGAAAAACAGTTGAGTAATTAAAAAGATTCCTACAATACCAATGATGAAGCCGACGGATCCTACAGCCCATGTTTCATATGGGGAACGCTTTCGATGCATCGCTCCACCTAAGAAAAGACCGCCAATCCCGGCAAGTAAGGTTATAGGAAGAGAAACGACTGTCGCAAACAGTGTTGTAAAGATAATGGAGGCGACAAACATCAATATTCCTGATTTCCATCCATGGCGGTAACTATAAAATACGAACGGAACAGGCAGGGTAAATAACAAGACAGATCCTATGATTCCTGGCATGAAAATAATTACCAATAACAATAGCAGATAAATGCCTGTCATTAAAGCCCCTTCCGTAATTCTCTTTGTGTTATTCATTTCCAGTTACACCTCAATCCCCTTCGGGCGTTTACTAACTTAACTATTTTAACATATTTCTCTCCCATTCTTCTTCCCGCAGAATTATGGAAATGATCTCATTTGGTCGATTCCTTGTTTGTCTGATATGATGAATGAAATCTTACACCAATCAAGGAGGGTATTCATGAGGACAGATTATCACGTACACATGGCTGAGACCGGAAATTTGGATGTAGAGTATTTGAAAACGTACATAGAAAAAGCGAAACAAGAGGGAATTGAGGAGCTTGGAATTTCTGAGCACGCTTACTTCTTTCATGAAACCAGCGACATTCTTTCTAACCCCTGGGTCAACAATCGACGCACACTGGATTTTAAAACGTATCAGGATATGTTCGATGAAGCTGAAAAGGCTGGACTTCCGATAAAAATGGGCATAGAGATGGACTATATGCCAGGTAAAGAGAAAGAAATGGAGTCATTTATTTCTTCCCGACCTTTTGATTACGTTATCGGTTCTGTCCATTGGATTGATGAATGGGGCATTGACCTTGCGATTTACCGTGAAGAATACGAGAAGAGAGACCTCCATGAAGTGTATCGCCAATATTTTGACAGAGTTGTCACCCTTGCTGAATCAGGGTTATTCGATTTTGTCGGCCACATCGATGTCATAAAAGTATTCGGATATGAACCGGCTGACCGCGAATTCCTGCGTGAACAATATAAACGAGCAGCTAAAGCTCTGGCTACTACGAATACTTGTATCGAGATCAGCACGGCTGGTTTACGAAAGCCTGTAGGGAAATTGTATCCCGATCCGGAGCTTTTTCAAATTTGTAAGGATGAAGGAGTTGGAATCGTTCTCTGCTCCGATGCTCACAAACCTGACCATATCGGCTACCGATATGAAGAAGCGATCGACCTCGCCAAGTCTGTGGGATACGAAGAAGTCCACGTATTCAAAGACCGTAAAGCTACTCGTCATCCAATCGGATAATAAGCAAAAGAGCCATCAGCATATCGCCTGCTGATGGCTCTTTTTTTGTGGATTTGTTGCCTTTTATTTTAGGTTAAAGCTCCTTAATCTTGAAGACTCAGTTTCGAAGATTTTTCATGTTTCCGTTGCCTTTGATGGAAAAAGGAGGTCCGGGAAATCCCTCGCTTTCCGTGGGCGTGCGCTGAGCCTCCTGATATGAACGAAACTGTCAACTCCGTACCATCATAATGAGGGTACAGATTTTTTTGACCAACCTTAATCAAAGAAGCGATACGCAGCTTCTCTTTCACTGTCGTCATTGAGCCATCTGGCTACATTTCTTCCTTCTTTCGCTTGTTAACCCTGTCTCATGATCTG
>NZ_JRNX01000214.1 GCF_000786645.1 Halobacillus sp. BBL2006 | reverse complement strand
GGGGAAGACGGCAAGCCTCCTCTAGCTGCGCTCTGTGGGGTCTAGCCAGCCCTTCCTTTCACGCAGGAGTCTACCAGTTTCCCGGTCCCCATTTCGATAAAGAGGAGCTCGAAACTCTCGTATTGGGAAAGGAGCTTGTGCGGATAGAATGGCTATGAATTCAGCTTTATGACGCGAGTGTCTGGGCGTCACAGCTAGACGAGCCCTTCCCCAACGACCCTAAAACTACATAAACATCTCGAAATCGAGTCTTCCACATTCCTGTACGTTAGACAATTTTTATTGTCGTTTGAATGATCTTAGAGGTCTAATACTAATCAATAAGTATAAAAGAAGAGAATCGACTTGTTAAATTTCTAAAAAATCAGATAATTAACTAGACATTTTTGACAAATATAAATAAAATGTAAACAAGCTGGAAGAAGGGATGATGATCCATGGTGAAGCACCAATTGATAGAACCAAGTCCTTTGCACCAATTGCAAATGAATCACACTTCCCATTTATATGAGGTTTACAGCAAGTATTTAGAGGATAACTCCAGAGAACTAGCTGCGCATTTAACTAAGAAATATTGTCTCAATCATAAACCCAGGTCCATCGAAGATCAGATAGCTTTTTTAGAGTTTTTATATATGAATCACTTCTTTTCAGAGTTGGAGTTGTTAATTCATTCTAGGGAATTTCACAATGATGTCTCATTGTTGTATCGGCTACTGCTAAGACGCAGGCATCAAGCTGTCTCTGAATTACAGCTGAAGAAAATTAAATCACTAAAGTTCTCACATCCAACACTTCGTTGTTTGCATATGTTCATTATTGTTCAGTTTTACTATGATTCAAAACAGTACACGGGACTGGATAAATATTTGGAGGCTTGCGATCAAGCTCTTAATGAAATAAACGAGCCTCTTGTTTACTATTATTTGAATCTTAGATTCAATGAATTGCTCTTTCATCACTATTGGAAAACAAACAACTCTCTGCTTGCTAACAGATATGCCTATAAAATCATAAATTCAGAGTTATCATCCAGAAATATATGCCATATGTATCATCAACTAGCTTTATGTAATTTATTTAAAGGCTATCAATACTCCATACATAACGCTATGATCGCTCTAGAGCTCGCGAATAAAAATTTGTATAATCATACCGCAAAAATGATCAAACACTACACTATTCCTTTTATTTCCGCCTTCCACCGCCAAACAAAAAATATCTACACACCAGACCCCGCAGAGTCCGCCCACATTGCCATTGCCGAAAACAACTTTAAAGAAGCTGAGAGGATTTTATCTAGATTAACGGAATTTACTCCAATGGAAGAATGTTATCTTGGGGTAGCTACGAAAAGCAAAGAAATGCTCATCCGTTCCAATCAGAGATTTATCCATGAGCTTGGTGATCAATTCTATGCTCAGATTCCTTTGTTTTATATGGATCGTTTCTTGACCATTAGCAAGGAGGGATAAACATGAGAAAAGTTATAACCTCTGCCGTTTTAGCTGTTATCTTCCTGATAAGCTCAGGAACGGTTGTGGCCACTACTGCTTCCTCAGATCAACTAGACTACCAAAAGTATTACGGGGAGAAGAATGAAGTTTTTATCACTTATGCAAACGAAGATCCAGGTGATCCTGGAATAGGATAATTAGAAAAGCTCCTTCCACATTTGTGGAAGGAGCTTTTCTATTGGTCCGTAACTTATTTATCCGTTTTTTCGTTTTGGAAACGATCTTTCCACATCATGCTCTTTTCTCTTAGGCAAAGGTTCTTTTCTTATCATTTTCGTAAATGCGTAGACGAACAAAATGATGACGACCGTAAATGGAAGGGCAGATACGAGAGAAGCGGTTTGCAACGCATTCAATCCTCCAGCAACAAGCAATACAGCCGCAATTGCTGCCATCAGTACACCCCAAATGAGTTTGATTACCAAGGAAGGATCTAAGGTCCCACCTGAGGTCATGCTAGCTAAAATATACGTAGCTGAGTCAGCAGAAGTTATCAGGAACGTAGCAATTAGCATGATGGATAGAATAGATAAAATACCTGTCATTGGTAAGTGCTGATAGGTTTCAAATAGGGCGACTGTTACGTCGTTGTTTACTGCTTCTGCAATATTGGTCCCATTGTTCAAGTCACTATTCAGTGCTGTTCCGCCAAAGGTTGCAATCCAAAAACAAGCGATTGCAGGAGGCACGACCAGCACACCGAAGATGAATTGACGGATGGAACGCCCTCTAGAAACGCGGGCGACGAAAGCACCTACGAAAGGTGACCAGGCAATGACCCATGCCCAATAGAAAATGGTCCAATCACGAAGCCAGTCTCCCCCTTCTCCATAAGGAGACAAACGTAAACTGTAGCCTACAAAGTTGGTGATATAATCTCCTAATCCTAGGGTGAAGCTATTAAGTATAAATACAGTAGGTCCAGCGATGAAAACAAAAACTAAAAGGATCAAACATAAACCGAGATTAATGTTACTCAGCCATTTAATTCCTTTATCAAGTCCCGTAGCTGATGAAATTAAGTACAAGGCTAATAAAACACCTGTGATGGCAAGCTGTACCCAAATGCTGTTCGGTACATCAAATACTGCCTTCAAGCCACCATTCATTTGCAAAATACCTAAACCAAGTGATGTGGCAATTCCCATGACTGTTGCGATAACGGCAAGGGAGTCGATGGTTGTTTTTACACCCTTTTTCTTCCCTAGAACGGGTTCAAGGGCTGTAGATACAAGACCGTCTTTATCTTTCCTGAACTGTAAGTAAGCAATAAGAAGACCAACGATGGCAAAAACAGACCATTGGTTGATCCCCCAGTGGAAAAAGGCATAGCCCATGGCTACACGTGCAGCTTCCTCTGTTTGAGCTTCCAAGCCGCTGAAGGGAGTCGTGAAGAAGTGGCTCATTGGTTCAGCAACGCCCCAAAATACAAGTCCGGCTCCAAAACCTGCTGAAAATAACATGCCGATCCATGTGAAAAATGGGTATTCAGGTTCCGAATCAGGGGGACCGATTTTAATTTTCCCATATTTACTAAGCGCAAGTGCGATTAAAAAAATGACAAAACCAAAAACAGAAATTAAGTAAAACCAGCCGAAATTAATAGTCGTGAAGTCGAACAAGGTTGTGGCAACTGCGCTGAAGCCTTTAGGGTTTACGGCGCCTAGAATAACAAGAACTAACACAACAGAAGCAGAGATGATAAATACTGGATTTCTGAATTCTTTTTTCATGGGAGCTCCTTTCTCATTACTAAATTACGGATGAAAGGGCCATTCGTGCAACTGACCTTTTCAAAGGTTGGTTGATTATTCCCTTTTCCTTCCTATTAAAAACATACCGTCTACTACTTATTTATGTATAGAGGCTGAAATGTTCATTTTTTCGGAATATTCTTTTCTTAACATACCCATGAGCATCGTATCGTAATATTCTCCTTGAACAAATTCATTTTCACGGAGGCCTGCCTTCTATTTGAAATCCTGCTTTCTCGTATAATCGCAACGCTTGAGTGTTCCCGCTCCACGTGTCTAATTGGATCCTCCGCATATTCAAAGTGAAAAATAAGTGATCGAGAAGCGTTAATAAAATATCTTTTCCGTATCCTTTTCCCCAATAATCCCTTTCTCCTATACTGAGGCCAATTTCAGCAGTTCTTGTAACTGGATTCAAGTTTCGGTAATCACATTTCCCTATCGGCTCCTTCGTTGCCAGTGTGTATACGATAAATACACTCCCATCGTCCCATAAATTATGTGTGGTAAGGTTCTTCTCATAGTGAGCCTGGATGGCTTCTTTAGGATTGTTGTTTTGAATTGCAGATTGACTGCCGGTACCTAAAAAAGTAAGGGCCTCATCGTTGGCCCATTGATAAATCTTATCTAAATCATTTCTTGAAACAGGTCTCAATTCGACCAGCTTTCCTTTTAACATGAAAAAACCCCCCTTTTGGTCCATATTTTAGCAAATAGTCGAGACTTTTTGGGTGAAAATATGAGAATTATCTATAAAGTGATACAAGCTATGAAAAACGGGAAACATGACGATAGAGGAGGTTCGATATGTTTGAGCCGTGCTTAAAAGTGAAAGAGTGGCTGGGTTCGTATCCCTGTAAGTGGATGATTGCCGGAGGGTGGGCAATCGATCTTCATATTGGTGAAGAAACGAGGGAGCATGATGATATAGAAGTAGTGATCTTCCGTGAGGATCAATACTATTTACAGGATTTATTGAGGGGTTGGGAAGTAAAAGTCGCTAAAAATGGAAAGTTGGTTTCATGGGATCTAAATAATAGGATTGATCCCCCTGTCCATGAGATACATGCATTTCTTTATGAAAAAGGGCATATAGAGTTTTTATTGAACGAGAACAAGCACGAAAGGTGGACATTTCGTCGGGATAGTACGATATCGTATCCTTTTTCAAGCATGAATCTACAGTCGGAACAAGGGATTCCTTATTTGAATCCGGAAATCGTTCTGCTTTATAAAGCCAAACACTCAAGAGAAAAGGATCAAGCAGATTTTCATTACGTTTTTCCATATCTTAATGAGCATCAGAAAGAATGGTTAAAGCAAGCATTGATGCACCACCAGCCGAAGCATCCATGGTTGGAAAAACTACTATACTAAACGTAGGAAAAGGCAGGAGGATTTAGGGTGAATAAAGAGAAAATTAGAGTAAGTGTCAGAGATAGTTTCTGGTTCTTACCTGCGTTATACAGTGTGTTGTCGATTATATCAGTTTCCGCCACAAGCGTTCTTGATTTTTGGCTCGTTCCCCAAGTGAAGGAAAGTTTGCCAAAGATTTTTTTAACTGAGAAAAGTGTGGCACAAACGCTTTATGGTTCGTTAATTACATCCATCCTTACGATGACAACCATCAGCTTTTCGACCATAATGGTTGTTTTGACTACCTATACAACGCAATTCTCTCCAAGGACGTTACAAGATTTTATGAAGAGCCGAGTTACACAACATGTGTTAGGGGTGTACTCCTACGGATTTATCTTTGCGTTGATCAATCTATTATTACTCGGAAAAGACCAGAGTGGATTAGTGACACCGACTTTGACCGTTATCGTATCGATTATTTGTCTGGCCTTTTTCATAATATTCATTCATCACTCTTCTCGATTTGTGCAGGTTAATAACCTCATCGGTCAAATTCGTAAAAGTACCTCAGGTATTATTGAAAAGACTTTTACAGAAAAAGACTACAATGAATCTGTGGAATGGGATCAAGAAGAAATTAATCGTTTAAAACAAACAGGTTCTAATGAAATCAGAGCTAACCAATCTGGCTACCTGCAGGGAATTCAGTATAAGCCATTCCTGGAATGGGCAAGGAGTCAAGGCGTCGTTATGGAAGCGAACTTTAATATTGGGGATTATATTCAGAAGGGAATGCCGATTTTCTATTACTGGCAATTGGAAGAAAATCAGCAGGATATCAGTCCAGAAGAATGCATCCAATATATATTAATTGGAAATGAACGAACAGATATTCAAGATATTGAGTTTTCCATCCAGAAATTAGTGGAGATTTCAGTCAAAGCGATTTCGCCAGGCATTAACGACCCTCATACGGCTGTCAATTGTATCAATCGAATTGGGTCATTACTTGCCGAGTTAGCTTCTGTTTATCAGCCATTAAAGTATTACTTGGACCAAGAAGAGAGTCTCCGTTTAATTATGGAGCCAAGAACATTCCAAGATTATTTATACAAGAGCTTCTATCAAATTCGGATCTATGGAAATCACGATATATCCGTAATGAATGGTGTTCTTGAAGCCCTCTATAAAATTTCTGTCGTTAATGATAAGAACGTAAAAGAAGAGGTATGGAGGTTCGGAAAATATATGATGAAAGCGATCGATAGTGAAAAATTAGATGATCTGGATCAAAAATACTACCAAGAACAAGCAAAAAAATTAGCAGCTGCGTGTGATCAGCCAATTTAAACAGGCTTCAAATTATAGTCCCTATGGAATCTGCCATAGGGACTATAATTTCGAGGAATTTCCATATTTTTCGACATTAATCGTTTATATTCTCGCTAAGGGGGTATTCGTTAATCATATCCTCGAATTTCCATTTCCTCAATTACGACCACAAAGACGAACTTGTAATGAATTCAAGAAAGGGGCTTACTATGAAAAAGGTAACATCTGTATTTTGGGTTACACTAGTCATCGCCTTATTTTCGGTGGTATGGGGAGCGGTAGCACCTAAGAACTTAGAAAGCATCACAGGTTCTATTCAATCCTATATTTCCGTGCATTTTGGCTGGTATTACTTATTGATTGTCACTGGATTTGTGATCTTCTGTATTTATATGATTTTCAGTCCATACGGGAAAATAAAGTTGGGTAAACCGGAAGATAAGCCGGATTACAACTACGCTACATGGTTTGCGATGCTTTTCAGTGCAGGTATGGGAATCGGTCTTGTATTCTGGGGAGCAGCAGAACCCATTTATTTTTATGCAAATAATGCTCCTACAGCAGAAACAGGGACTGCAGCAGCATTAAATGAAGCTATGCGCTTTGTATATTTCCACTGGGGAGTGCACGCCTGGGGTATTTATGCAATCGTGGCACTGGTGCTCGCTTACTTCAAGTTCCGTCGCGGAGCGCCAGCTTTAATCAGTGCTACTCTCGAGCCGATGTTCGGAGATAAGATGAAAGGTCCTTGGGGGAAAGTTGTTGATGTTATTGCAGTTTTCGCCACAGTCGTTGGAGTTGCCACAACGTTAGGATTCGGTGCAGCTCAAATCAATGGAGGATTGACCTACCTTACTCCTCTTGAAGACTCGTTTGGCATCCAGCTCATCATTATCGGTATTGTAACGGTTCTGTTTATGCTTTCCGCTTATACCGGATTAAGCAAAGGGATTAAATATTTAAGTAACACAAACATGGTTTTGGCCTTGGCGTTATTAGTAATCATGCTGATTATTGGACCAACGCTGTTTATCATGAACATGTTCACTGACACCATCGGAGCTTATTTGCAGAACTTGCCATCCATGAGTTTTCGATTAGCACCTAACAGTGAAGAAAATCGTACATGGATCAATAACTGGACAGTTTTCTATTGGGCTTGGTGGATCGCCTGGTCACCGTTCGTCGGGATATTTATCGCTCGTGTATCGAAAGGTCGTACGATCAGAGAGTTCCTATCTGGTGTGTTATTAGTTCCTTCCGCTGTAGGTTTTCTGTGGTTTTCAACTTTCGGTTCATCTGCAATCCAGGTTCAGCAGAGTGGAGACGCGAACCTTGCTGAGCTGGCTACAGAGCAGGCAATGTTCGGTATGTTCGATAACTACCCTTTGGCATTGATCATGTCGATCATTGCTATGACACTTATTGGCACATTCTTTATCACTTCAGCAGATTCAGCCACATTCGTTTTAGGAATGCAGACGACCAATGGATCACTTACTCCTCCTACGATGGTCAAGTTTGTGTGGGGGATTATTCAGTCTTCTATGGCAGCTGTGTTGCTCTATTCAGGTGGATTGCAAGCTTTGCAGAACGCATTAATTTCAGCCGCATTTCCGTTCTCTTTTATTATGATACTAATGGTCGTATCGTTGTATAAAGCATTGCGTGCAGATAAAGCAGCGATCGATGAAGGGAAAACAACAGCACAAGAGAAGTCTTCTGCTTAACCCGTACATTCAATGAAGGTCCGGAATTTATCCGGACCTTTGTTTTATGGGATAGGCTTATAGCCGCTGAAGTATTCGTCTTCTTATGCTTGTCGGGTCTCCCAAGGCACTTTCGCTTTTGAAACGTCTAGCTTCAGCGCCTAGCCCCTCGAGGTCATAAGACAAACATCTGTGTGAAGGAGAACCGTCACGTCGGTGTTTGCTTATGCTTGTGGGGTCTCCCAAGACGCTTCCGCTTTTGAATTTACTAGATTGTTGTTAAAATGTAGCATAAAATCTTACAAATGTTTGATAGAATAAAGAAGATATGATTTGAAAAGGAGAACGTCACTATGTGGGAATGGAGAAATATCTATCGTGGCATGATTATGGGTGCCAGCGATGTCGTTCCGGGTGTAAGTGGTGGAACGATTGCGGTTGTTTTAGGAATCTATGACCGTTTGATTGCAGCGATCAACGGCATTTTTAGTAAAGATTGGAAAAAGCATTTGAAGTTTTTAATCCCCCTTGGAATAGGTGTGGGTATATCGGTCATTGTGTTATCCCGACTGATCGAATGGTTATTCGAGCATTATCCAGGGCCGACTCAATTTTTCTTTTTAGGATTAATTATTGGCGTCCTCCCTTATTTAGCTCACAAAGGAGATGTGAAAAATCAGTTTAAAGCGAAGCATTATCTTTTGCTTTTGATTGGAGCAGCAATCGTAGCCTCCATGGCATTCTTCCAAGCGAGTGAAACCGAGCAGATGCAAAACATCACGCTTTCCTCTTACATCTTGCTATTCTTTTCAGGATGGATTGCGAGCAGTGCTATGATCTTGCCTGGCATCAGTGGTTCCTTCATCTTGTTGATCATAGGTGTATACTCTACTGTGGTCGGGGGAATTTCTGATTTTCGCTTTGATATCATTGCTGTAGTCGGGCTGGGAATTTTGTTTGGGATTATTGTCATGAGTAAGATTGTTAAATTCTTTCTAGAGAATTATACTTCAGGTACTTTTGCTGTAATCATTGGACTGGTAATCGGATCGGTTTTCGTCATCTTTCCAGGGGTGCCGGAAAATGGAGCTATGTGGTTGGTAAGCTTAGTTGCATTTCTAAGCGGTCTACTGGCTGCATGGCTGCTAGGACGTGTAGAATATAAATAAATGATGGTAAGATAATAGGTATCCTAGTCTCTTATCATTTCAAATAGAGTTCAGATAAAAGGAGAATGTAAGATGGAATCAATTCATACCGTAGAAACTTTTAATCAGACGATTTCAAGTGAGCAGCCTGTCATCGTTAAATTCCAAGCAGACTGGTGTCCGGACTGTCGTCGCATGGATATGTTTATCGGAGATATTCTAGAGGAATATAACCACTACAAGTGGTACGATGTAAACCGTGATGAGCTTGCAGAAATCGCGGAAAAATATGAAGTCATGGGCATTCCGAGCCTGTTAATTTTCAAAGATGGAAAGAAAATTGCGCACCTGCACAGTGCGAATGCAAAAACTCCTGAAGAGGTTCAAGAGTTTTTACAAGCGAGTCTTTAAGTTCTACGTCCACATGGGTTTCCCGTGTGGACGTTTTGTATACAGAACGGAGGGGATTGGGTTGTCCAAACGGTTATTGCTAGTTGGGGCGGGACATGCACACTTAGAAGTATTGCGGCAATTGAAGGAAGAATCTATGAATGATGTAGACATTTGTTTAATTTCACCCTCTGATTACCAGTATTATTCAGGCATGTTTTCAGGGTATACAGAAGGGCTTTATTCCAAGGAAGAAACAAGAGTGAATATCCGGAAATTAGCCAAAGAGACGGGGGTTCATTTTATTAGAAAGATGGCTAAGAAAATTCTCCCCGATCACCATAAGTTGATCTGCATGGATGGGGCGGTCTATCCCTTCGATGTCATCAGTTTTGATATAGGATCGCGAAGCCTTCCGCCAGATTTCTTTAATAGTGTGGCAAAAAGCATAAAGCCCAACTATCATTTTATCGATTATATTGAAGAGATACGGCAAACGAGTCAGCCATTAATCGTGGGTGGAGGAGCGGCTGGCACAGAATTAGCACTTTCGATCCAAGCCTATAAAGAACGGAATCGTTTACCTGGCCAGGTTCGCTTGATAACGTCTGAAACTATTTTGCCTGGGTCGCCGTCGTGGATTTCGAATAAAATGAAAGATTTGCTAATGAAAAAAGGGATTCAAGTTTGGGAAAACGAGCGAGTACAAGAGGTAGAGGATCATTACATTAAAACAGATTTCGGCAACAAAGTCCGACACACTGGAGTGCTCTGGTTAGGCGGAGCGCTTTCTGATCAAATATTTCGACGGTCCGGCACTGAGGTGGATGAAAAGGGATTTGCTCTTGTGCGTTCCACTCTTCAATTTCACAACTATGATTATCTTTTCGGGGCAGGAGACTGCGTGACCATGAGTGATCATCCTGAACTTCCGAAAAGTGGTGTGTACGCGGTCAAACAAGGACCGGTTCTCTTTGAGAATCTGAAGAATTATCTCACGGGAGAACCACTCACTGACTATTCTCCTCAGAAAAATGCCATGTATATTTTATCAACGGGGAGGAAAAAAGGGTTCTTAATTTATGGACCTCTCGTCCATCATAGTCACAGAGCCTGGAAGGTGAAAAATAAAATTGATCGTGAATTCATGGAAAAATATCAATAAGCGTTTGGTCATGTATTGACCAAACGCTTATTTCAGAGCATCTTCTTTATCTTGCGGCTGATTTTTATTATCCCATTAAAGCTCCCGATTGTTGAAGACTAAGTTTCGAGATAAAGACTGTTTCCGTTGCCTTGGATAGAGAAAGAAGTGCCGGGAAATCACTCGCTTTCCATGGGCATGTGGTGAGCTTC
>NZ_JRNX01000213.1 GCF_000786645.1 Halobacillus sp. BBL2006 | reverse complement strand
CTTGAAAACCGGGCTGTTCCGTTTGTAGGAAGCACGTGGTTGGGTCCAGCAAAATAATCACCCACAGGTTCACTACTGTAAGGGCCTAAGAAAATAGCGCCTGCATGTTTGATCTTACCTAACTGCTGAAAAGGATCCGTGGTAAGGACTTCCAGGTGCTCAGGAGCGATATCGTTTACAGTATCCACTGCTTCTTCCCAAGTATCGCAAATGATGATCATTCCATAATCTTGGACACTTTGGCTTGCAATCTCTTTACGTGGAAGGTCGGCTAACTGTTTAACGACTTCTTTTTGCACATCTTCTGCTAACGATTGGCTTGTCGTAACGAGAACGCTTGAGGAACGGGCGTCATGTTCTGCTTGAGACAGGAGGTCAGCCGCAATTTCAGAAGCTTTTGCGGTATCATCGGCGAGCACAGCGATCTCACTTGGTCCTGCAATCATATCAATATCGACGTCACCGAACACTTCCCGCTTCGCAAGAGCGACGAATACATTTCCTGGTCCTGTGATTTTGTCTACAGCAGGGATGGTTTCTGTACCATAAGCCAAAGCTGCAATCGCTTGAGCTCCGCCGACTTTATAAACATCCTCTACACCTAAAATGTGGGCAGCTAACAGGACGCCATCCGGTACTTTTCCGTCCTCTCCTGGAGGAGTAACCATCACGACGCGTTCGACCCCTGCAACCTGAGCGGGGATGATATTCATAAATACGGAAGAGGGATAGGCAGCCGTGCCTCCAGGTACATAGACACCTGCCGCATCAAGCGGCGTGACTTTTTGTCCAAGAATAGTCCCATCTTCAGCTGTATCGAACCATGACTGAGAAGATTGCTTTTCATGAAATGAGCGGATATTATTCGCTGCTTCCTCGAGAATTTCGACGAACTCGCCATCCATGGAAGCATAAGCTTGCTCCAACTCATCCTTCGTAACTTTGTAGCTTTCAAGCTTCACCCCATCAAACTTTTCCGTATAGGCGAGGACAGCTTTGTCACCATTCGTTTTAACATCTTGGAGAATGGATTGCACCGTTTTGCGCTGCTCCTCAGTGCCCTGATCCACGCGGCGCCGTAAAGAAACTCGATCCCTTTTCGTCATGATTTTCATGATTCATTGCCCTCCATGACTTCACTCAATTTCGTAACCATTTGATCAATTTCATCACTTTTCAGTCGGTAGCTGACTGGATTGACGATTAAACGTGAAGTGATATCAGCAATTTTCTCATACTCTACAAGCCCATTTTCTTTCAATGTACGTCCCGTTGATACGATATCTACGATTCTGTCCGCAAGACCAATAAGAGGAGCAAGTTCAATCGACCCGTTTAATGGAATGATCTCAATCTGCTCTCCTTGCTCGCGAAAATAATCCGAGGCGACTTTCGGATATTTCGTGGCAATCTTCGGTGCGATTCGGCTGAGTGGTTGATTTGGAAGTCCAGCGACGGCTACATAACAAGGACTAATTTTCAAATCCAAAACTTCATAGACATCACGATCCTGCTCTAACAGCACATCTTTACCCGCAATGCCGATATCAGCTGCGCCGTACTCTACATAAGTGACGACATCCATCGGTTTCGCCATCATCACTTGGATGTTCTGTTCAGGAAATTCTAAAATGAGTTTTCGGGACTTTTCCAAATCAGCACCAAGCTCATATCCCGCTTGCTTCATGAGCTCGGCGGCTTCTTCATAAATACGCCCTTTCGGCATCGCGATGGTGAGACGCTTATTCATTGAGCTCACCTCCAGCTTTTGTGTAATTAAAGGTTTGGTTTAAATCTTTTTGAAAAGCAAGTACATCAGGGATTTGGTCGACATGCTGCAACAGAACGGCATATCCTTGGCGTCGCAAATCATTGGCTTTGGCCATTCCTTTTGCAAAGGAGTCATCATCCACAATAATTCCGATTCGGTCATCTTCGTCTTCCTGTTCATTCAATGCTTCAACAAGTCTCTCAAGATGGACGGCGAATCCTGTCGCTGATGCGTTCAATTGGAAAGAAGGAAGCAACGTATCGTAACGTCCTCCGTTACAGAGAAGAGCCCCAAGATGAGGAGCATATCCTTCAAATAAAATTCCTGTGTAATAATCCATATGGCTGATCAAATTCAAATCGAAGTGAATATAATTTTCTACTCCATACTGCTTCAAGACACGATGCAACTGCTTTAACTCATTAACCGCCTGCATACAAGATTGATTCCTTGCCAGTGAGCGACTGGATTCGAAAATCTCTTCGCCTCCTCTCAATGACAACAATTGCAATAATGCTTGCTTTTTGTCCTCACTGATCGGAAGTGACTTCAGCGCTTCCCGATAGCCGACGTAATTTTTGCGATACAAATAATGAAGCAGGTTTTCTATAGTCTCATCGTCATCTCCCAGAAGATCACTGAAGAATGCTTTCACATAACCGATATGCCCAACGGTAATGACGAAATCATCCAGGCCTGTTTGTTTTAAGGATTCAACCAAAAGAGCGATGATTTCAGCATCTGCGTATGCCGAGTGATCACCAATCAGCTCTGTCCCTACTTGTTCGAACTGAGCTGGCTTTCCGCCTTCCGTCTGCTGCGCGCGGAACACCGGTCCGTCATAGGCAAGCCTCAATGGATACTCAGAATTTTTTAATTGAGAAGCAGCTACCCGAGCGATCGGTGCCGTCATATCCGGTCTAAGGACAAGCGTATGTCCTTGCTGGTCCAACAATTTGAACAATTGCTGGTCAAGAGTGGCACTCACTCTTCCCACTGTTTCGTGGTATTCCATGAGGGGAGTATCCATAAAGGAATACCCATAGGAAAGAATGGCCTCAGATAGTTGTTTTCTCGCTTTTGCTTTCTGCCTATAAAAAAAGGGAAGCGTGTCTCGCATTCCCAAAGGTTTTTCAAACATTAACCGTTTTACCAATGGAACTCATTCCTTTCGAATTTCGACAAATCCTTTAGCTTGCTAATATGCTAACATGATAAAGATATAGCGTCAATCTTCTAATCTTCCAAGGTTTACCCTCTTTTATCATATCAGAAAAGTGCGAAAAATGAGGAAATATGGCCATAAAAAAGCCGTCTCTGTATTATCTTTCATCAGAGACGGAAAGTGATACGTCAGTGCAGCACTTTATTGAAACGTAATATTTCCTCAGAATATTGAAGGCTTTTCGGAGAGTCCATCGGTTCTTCTTCAGAATAGCTGTTATGCACGTAAAGCTCTGCAACTTTCTGATTACGTGTACTTTTTCCACCAGCTTCCAGCGCTACAACCGCCTCGTACAGGACGGCCATCCTTTCAGCAATCTTCTTACTATAGAAAGTCTGTACATCCGAGCCTTTTTGTAAAACCTCTCCAATCCAAGCAGTTAAGATTTTCAATTCGCTTTTCACTATTCCCACTTCCTTCGATAATACATGGACGGAGGAAAGTCTTTGATTCATCTCTTCAAAGAAATGCTCATGTGCCCCAAACTTATGAAGAAGACGCAACACTTCTAAACCAAGTATATTTGCTGTCCCTTCCCAGACGGTCAACACTTGAGCATCTCGCAACAGCCTTGGAGTGACAAAATCTTCAATGTATCCATTTCCACCGTGCATCTCTAAAGATTCATGAGCAAAGTGAACAGCTTGTTCGGCCGTTTCTTTTTTCATGATGGCAATCCTGAGTCGGTTCATTACTCGCGTTGCATCACCTTCCTTTTCAGGCTCACGGGCAGCTTCATCAAAAAAACCGATCATATCAAAGACGGTCCTCATTTCAACTTCTTGTTTTACACACATTTTCACGAGTGAGTCTTTGATCATCGGGTATTGAATCAATGACTGCCCAAATGCTTTTCTCTGTTGGGCATACGTGTAGGCTTCTGTGTAAGCCCGTCTCATGATGCCGATGGATGCAACAGCATTACATACACGAGATAAATTGAGAGCCTCCATCATGTAGTAGAAGCCTTGGTCAGCTTTTCCGACCAGGTAAGCTTTTGCCCCATTAAATTCAACTTCAGCAGATGGTACCGCCCGGACCCCTAGTTTATCTTTCAATCTGCGAATCTGAATCCCATTCAACGTCTCATCCTCGTGTCTCCAAGGAACGAGGAAAAGGCTAAGTCCTTTTGTTCCTTTCGGTGAGCCTTCTATTCTTGCAAGCACCATGGCGACTCCACACGCGCCTGCATTACTGGCAAAATATTTTTCTCCATAAAGCTGATAGCAGCTGTCTTCGGAAACAGCCTTTACCTCATTCGCCCCAACGTCAGAACCACCTTGACGCTCTGTCAAAAACGTCGCCCCTTCGTAGAGCTCCGTTTCTCCAGTAGACGCAACATGTGGGAGGTAAGCAGCTTTTAATTCTTCATCAGCATAATGTTCAATTAAATAAGCGGTGGCCATAGTTAAAGTGACAGGACAATAAAATCCAGGCTCTGATTGAGACAGAAGGTACCCTTGCGCATAAGAGTAGAGGTAGTTGCCCCTTCTCCCCAGCTCTGGAATCGGCTTATGCAAATAACCGACAATTCCTTCCCCATACGTATCTGCAATTGTCTGTTTATATCCTTCATTGAGCCAAACCTCGGAGATGTCCTCGCCCATTTTGTTATATTTGATCAGCTTCGGCTGTCCTTCTCGATCCGTATGAACCGCTCTTTCATCAATTTCATTCGCACACATCTCTCCGAATCGGTGGAGTTGCTCGTGCGCCCACGGCCAAAAAGACTGATCAAATTTTTGTTCCATAATATCCTGAAGAACTGGATCATTTTCATAAAAATTCATAGAATCCCCCTTTATGCCTGACGCGCTTTTTCACGAAGGTGATTTTTTAATAACTTACCAGTTGCATTCCTCGGCAATTCACTCATCTCTTCATACAACCGAGGAACCTTATAGTCCGCCACTCTAGCATGTAAATATTGACGGCACTCCCCTTCGAGATCTTCGATCGTTCCGTCCTGGACAACGAATGCTTTTACCGTTTCTCCCCAATAGGCATGAG
>NZ_JRNX01000212.1 GCF_000786645.1 Halobacillus sp. BBL2006 | reverse complement strand
TCAGGGTAAAAATGCTGAAGGTTTTGTTCCACTCGTTCAAGCACGTGGTTCTGGGCGCCTAATAAAAAGATTTTATATCCTTTGATGTTGGAAATACTTAACAAATCGATCATTAAGTCATAGCCCGTGACACGTTCAGGAAGCGGGTCTCTAAGCAGTTGAGAAGCGCGGATGATTCCAATGCCATCTGCGGTAATATAGTCGGCTTTAAGTAAATGATTCATATAGGTGGTATCCGCGTTCGCTAACATCACAATTTCAGGATTGACCGTAATGACGAACGATTTCTCTTCGAGCATTACGTGCTCATCCAGCTTTTTGACCAAAGTTTTGTGATCGATGTGTGAAAGTGGGACCCCCATGATTTTCACTTGCTTCATATGTGGTGTGGCTCCTTTGAAATTGCGCATACTTACTCTAGATAATATAACACAAAAAAAGGGGCAACCATATGGTTTTGCCCCCTTTGTCATTGCATTGTTAGAAAAATTACTGCGCGATATTCAGTCGATCAAATAATGTTCCGTAGGATCCGCCGTGGCTATAGACAAACGCGTCCTCATAGCTGCGGTCGCTGATATTTTTCGGTGCAATTTTATACCAGGTTCCATTTGCAGAAACTTCGTCTAAAATTTGAACCGTAGAACCGGCTTTTTTCAACTGGTAAATGTCGTTGTTGTCGACTTTTGCTGTTGATCGGACGTTGGTGTTGTTCTGTTTCGAAACAGCCAGTCCATATTGTCCGTATTCAGCAGGCACATCCAGCGTGCTGCTCAAATATTGATCCATCTGATACATGATGCTTGAAATCTTCTGTCCCCAGTAAGGGTCAGAAGCATAGCGTACGTTCATGCCTGTGCTCTTATTTCCTAAGTGAGCCCCATTAAAGCGCCAGTTTTCATCCTTAAAATAACCTGGAACGATGAACTGTTCGGCAGCTTCTAAAATGCCGTCTTCATAGCTGTCATATGTTGTTGCATTTTCGTAAGGGTTCGCATCGACAGCGTTGATTCCGAAGAGGTTATTTTTGTCTCGTGCGATATCACTTTCTCCCCAGCGGCTCTCGATAATGGCATGGGATAGTAAGTACATGGCGTTTGTTCCGTGCAATTCTTCTGCTTTTTTGAACGCTTCGCCTAACCCGATCAGCGGGCTGCCTGGACGTTTTGCAGCGATAAACTGGTTTAACTGTTCAGCAGTGTACTGTGTTTTTGAATACAGCGGCATGCGGTTAAAGTATTGATACGCATCGCCGACTTGATCGCCGGTTGTGTTATAGAACGTGTTTCCGTTCCAGCTGTAGTATTTCTTCCCTTCACTCAAGAAAGAAGGCGCTTTGCCGTACACATAGCTCACTATTCCTTCTGTGATCGGGTTATAAATGTGATGATACAAATCACCGTTTCGTGCTTCGTAATACGATCGCTTTGTCACCATGTGGGAAGGATTCAGGTTGGCAGCATCTGCGTCAATATAACCGACGGTGTCTGCGATTTGAACTTTCACCCATGTTTCTGTTGCGCCGAGATACTTCATTTCGATGCCTGATGTGACATAGGTGCTAGCGGTAGCTAACGATTCTGTTGGATAAACGTAAGCAAATTTGTTCGATACAACCATACCGTCATTAATCCAGACGATATTGCTGCCATTCATGACTACTTGATTGCCGGAAACATGGCTTTTCGCCTCTTCAAACGTTTCGTATTTTCCTGTGACCTCAGGTTCACCATCTGTGCTTAACGTAGCCACTTCATAGTTAAGAGGTACGGGAGGATTGATAATATTCAGCAATCGATTGATCACTCCTGCGGTTTGGGCACGTGTTGTGCTTGCTTTAGGATCAAAGAATTTGTTGCCTTCAGAATCGACTTTACCAGTCAGAATTCCTAAGTTCGTCAAGCGTTGGACAGCTTCACGATAAATATCCTGGATTTCTTCGTTGTCGTCAAAATTAAGTGGCTCTTTTTCTGAGACAACGCCTTTTAAATCAGCGGCGCGCATGATCATGACCGCCATTTCTTCCCGTGAAATTTCACGCTTCGGACGGAAAGAACCATCCGGATAACCATTGACTAGACTTTGTGTGCTCGCAGTGATGACGGAAGGATAAAACCAATCTTCGGGTGTAACATCGGAGAAGGATGGAGATTCGGAGACTTGAGCGACGGAATAATCAGCAGCAGCTTTCATTTCTAAATCCAAAGCTCTGACTAAGAATGCCGTAAATTCACTTCTATTGACGGGTTTCTCTGGTAAGTATGTATTGTCTCCGTAACCTTTGAGAATTCCTTCATCAATTAAATTCCTCATATCTTCTTCAAAAAAGTGTCCGGTAATATCGTCGGCGGCTTCAGCTTTCGCGACACCTGGTGTGAATAGTGACAGCAGAAAAGCTAAAACGACACCGAAAAACAAAAATCTTTTCATTATGAGTCTATTCCCCCTTATTTAGAATCTATTAAATAATGTACCAAAAAAGATTGTCGAATAATAGTTAATTTTCGGTAAATCTACCAAACTAGCTAAAATATGGGGGTAGAATGATTATTTTCTTTTTTT
>NZ_JRNX01000211.1 GCF_000786645.1 Halobacillus sp. BBL2006 | reverse complement strand
AGGGGAGACGACGATGAATGCCTGCCGTCTCCGCTTGATTTGAGTAATTAATCTGCTTGTTCTTGATAGCTGCGGTAAGCTTGGATTAACGTTTTCGCTGCATGGTTTAAAGCTCGTTCATCAAAGTCGAATTTCGGGTGATGATGAGGGTAATAATGGTCTGGGATTTGACCTCCGGTAAAGTAAAAAGCACCTGGTTTATTAAGTAAATAATAAGCAAAATCTTCCCCAGCCATGACCGGTTCGATTTCTTCCGTCTTTAAGGATGCATCTGCTTCATGCGAACGTTTTAATATCATCTCGGCTTCCGCTTCGTGGTTAACAACTGGTGGATAGCCTTTATAATAATTGAATTCGTATTCGGCATCATACCCTGTGCATGTCCCTTTGACGATTTTTTCCATTTCTTCGATGATAAGTTCTTGAACCTCATTATCAAATGTGCGGACGGTGCCTGTCATTTCAGCTGAATCAGCAATGATGTTGAATGTATGACCGGCTTCAAATGTTCCAACGGAAAGAACGGCGGTTTTCAAAGGGTCTACCCTGCGGCTCACCACCTGTTGAAGGGAGGTGACAAGTTGAGAAGCAATCACAATCGCATCTTTGGTTTGGTGGGGTTGTGCTCCGTGGCCGCCTTTTCCTTGAATTCTAATTTCAAATCGGTCCGCTCCTGCCATGAAGGGACCCTTAGAAGTTTGAATGACACCGGTGGGAGTGTTCACCCAAATATGTGTACCGAAGACTGCATCCACATGATCTAAAAGTCCAGTCTCAAGAATTGGTTTCGCTCCACCTGGGGCATATTCTTCTGCATGCTGATGGAGGAACACAATGGTTCCTGGGATTTGCTCTTTAAATGGAACTAAAGCTTCAGCCAAGCCTAAAAGTGCAGCTGTATGACCGTCATGGCCGCACGCATGCATGGCTCCATCGTTCAGAGATTTGTAGGAAACCTCATTTTCTTCTTGGATAGGGAGAGCATCAAAATCTGCTCTTAAAACTACCGTTTTACCAGGTTTCCCACCTTCCAGAGTAGCAATCACTCCATTTCCGCCTACCTCACTTTGATAAGGAAGACCTAATCTTTCGTATGTATCTATGATGAACTGAGCCGTTTTCTCTTCTTTAAACGATACTTCGGGATATTGGTGTAGGTAGCGTCTTGTCTCGACCATTTGGTTGTATTGGTCATCAATCGCTTGGAAAATCGTTTCCCACATGTATGTTCCTCCTCTTTCAAAATGGTTGAATAAAGTGTAATACATGTCGGTATTATTCTCAAATATATCTGACAATTACCAAAATAAAAGCTGTTTCTTATTCCGTTAAAGCTCCCTATTCCGTAAGACTCAGTTTCGAGACTTTGAGTTACGAGGATGGTGACGGGGAAAACGACTCCTTCCCCTACGCCCCTTATTCCACACACAAATATCTCGAATCTTAGTCTTCCACAATCCTGCACTTATGTTGAATAACTTACAGAAACGGCAGTGCTTAGAATAGAGATAATAAAAACAGCCGCTATCGAAATAGCGACTGTTTGAATAGTTTATTGATCGTATAAACGAGAGTCTTTGAGTAGACGACCGATTTCTTCCATGTGACCTGTTTCGTCAGCAATCATATCGTCAAGTTTTACAGAGAGCTCAGTCAAACCTAAGTCTTCCGCTTGCACTTTTCGCTCTTCATAGCGCACGATCGTTTGACGCTCTGCTTCCATCGCTTCTTCAAGCATCGGCTTCACTTCAGTTAATTGTTTGACTTCTGCAGGAGATGTTGTCGGAGTTCCACCCAGCGTACTGATTTTTTCAGCTAAGTAGAGAGCGTGACCCTGCTCATCCTCGACTTCGCTCTCGAAGAACGGTTTTAATACGGAACGATATAAACCAGTTACAACTGCCGCATTATATGTGTACATGATCGAAGCGGCATATTCGTTCGCCAAATCTTCGTTTAGACCATCGATTAATGCTTTCATTTTTTCATCCATATCCTAACATCCTCCTTATAAAAATTGACACAATATAGATATTCCCCGATGTTTGGTCTTTAAACATCAGACGTATAAAAAGAAGTCGGTCTTGAGACTGAGACTTGAACCGTCTCAAGCTCGTTTCTATATGTTGGCACTCGCTGTATGATGTGAGTAAGGTATAAAAGTGAATTTTGGAATGATAAAAGGGATTTTGCGGCTAGTATAGAATAAATAGTCTTAGGAATGAAGAGGGTGATAAATATGAAAAAAGGAATTGTAAATATTATTTTAGCGATAACTCTCGTATTGGTCGGAGTTATTTTACTTTTGTCTAATTTAGACATTATTTCCCTGGAAATGAGCTTAACTTGGGAGAATATTTATCCTGTTTTATTAGTTGGGTTAGGACTGAAATTATGGTTGGATTCCCTGGTCCAGGAAGGAGGATCCTGGGTTTTGGGGTCATTCTTAACTATTTTGGGTGGACTTCTTCTAATGAATCGTTTCGAAATAATTGGGTTTCACCTAGGTGACGTCCTGATGCTTTGGCCACTGCTATTCATTTACATTGGATTTAGTATTTTTCTTGGTGGTAATAAACACAAAAAAAGGTTCGAATATCATTTTGATTCAAACTCAAAATCCAATACACAAAAGTTTAAGAATAATAGAAACCCAAAACAAAGTCGGATGACAATCGGTAGTCAGGAATTTAAGAAAGACAACTGGAAAGTAGAGCCTATGGAGTTGTGGAATGGCATTGGAGATTATCAATTTGATTTCACAAAAGCTTTTATTCCTGACGGGGATACCCCCATTCAAGTTAAAGGATGGATTGGCGATGTGAAAATGCTGATTCCGAAGAATGTCCCTTTTCGAGTGGAAGCTAAAATAAAAACCGGCGATATTCAGGTAGGAAATCAAAACGCGAGCGGATTCAAAAGAGAACTTGTCTATGAGACAGAGGATTACGGTTCTGCTTCAAGAAAATTATCGCTTTATATTGATTTCAGAATCGGCTCAATTAAAGTTGACCATGTGTAGAAGGGGGAGGGCGCATGCTGAAACAGTTGAATAGCATCCGTTACATGTATATAAGATCACATTTGTACGGGCTTATACTGAATACATTTATATTATTGGCTGTTCTTCTCTCCATTCACGTGTGGTTTGAGCCTGAGTGGTTAAGCCCGGGGGCGATCTTGTTTTTCATACTGTCTTACATCATTATCGGTTTTTTTATGTCCCTCTATGCCGGTTTTAAGTCAAGCGGGGATATGAAGCAACGCTTTGATTATATATCGACAATGATCACCCAGCTGTCTAGAGGAGAATTTTCATCAAAGATCTACTTCAATGAGAACGACGAGGTTGCAGGACTCGGGGATGAACTGAATGAACTTGGAGAAAAGCTCAAGCAGCAGAAAGAGTCTCTCTTGAAGCTGGCTGATGAAAAAGCCGACCTAGCCCGGTCTGCGCATAAAGCGGCAACGATCGAGGAACGTCAGAGACTGGCCAGAGATTTACATGATGCTGTCAGTCAGCAATTGTTTGCCTTAACGATGATGGCTCAAGCAGCAAGAAAAGTATTCGATAAAAACCCCGTCAAGGCCAGAGAACAGTTGGAAGAAATCACTCAAATGGCTCTGCAAGCCCAGACAGAAATGCGGGCACTGCTTCTTCATTTACGGCCGGTCCATTTGTCTGGAGAACCACTGACAGAAGGGATATCTTCATTAATTGAGGAGCTTAAACAAAAATGTCCTTTGCATTTTCAAGTCCAGATGGAAGAGATGGAGGAAATGTCGAGAACTACGGAAGAACAGTTGTTTAGAGTTGTCCAAGAAGCTCTTTCCAATATCCTTCGTCATGCAAATGCAACAGAGGTAAAGATTGGTCTCAATCATTCAAAGGGAGAGATGTTCTTACATATATCTGACAATGGAGCTGGCTTTGACCCTGATGAGAAAAAAGGGAACAAAGCGTCCTACGGATTAAAAACGATGAAAGAACGTTGTGAAGAAATCGGCGGTGAGTTTACCATCCGTTCTAGAGAAGGAGAAGGAACTCATATTGATATTAGGGTTCCGATACTCTTACAAACTGAGGAGGAGTCTACATGATACGTGTAGCAGTCATTGATGATCACGATGTGGTGCGTAAAGGAATTATCGCTTACCTTGATACTGAGGATGACTTAGAGGTGGTAGGGGAAGCTTCTAGTGGATTTAAAGGTGCAGAATTAGTGAAAGAAATAAAACCGGACGTCGTTCTGATGGACTTAATCATGGACCAGGGAACAGGGATTGAAGCAACGGAAGAAATTATGAAAACAGAAGATTGTAAGATCATCATTCTTACCAGCTTTTATGATGATGAGAAAGTCTTCCCGGCACTTGAAGCAGGTGCTTTCAGTTATATGTTGAAAACTTCTTCAGCTGATGAAATTGCTGAAGCCATTCGAAAAGCTTATCAAGGGGAAAACGTTATTGAACCAAAAGTAGCTACCAAAATGATGACACGACTCCGTAAAGAGAAGAAACCTCATGAGGAATTGACAAAGAGGGAATTGGAAGTTCTCCTGTGTATTGGGGAAGGGATGACGAATCAGGAAATCGGTGAACATCTATATATAGGAATAAAAACGGTTAAGACCCATGTAAGTAATGTATTGAGTAAACTGGGAGTCCAAGACCGCACACAAGCAGCTGTGTATGCCCATCGTAATCAGTTGTTAAAAAAATCATAACTCCAAAAAGCCACCTTGCTGTGTGGCTTTTTGTCATTTCTATGACAAATAAAAAGAATCATTCAATTGTCAGGGAAAGTATTTTGTATTCAAAACATTACCTAGTATAATAGCACATGGGAGAGGTAGAAAGGATTATAGCTTATGAAATCAAATCACGAAACCTACTTATTCATAACATGGGCAGCAGCACTTGTGGCAACAGCAGGGAGCTTGTTCTTTTCTGAGGTGCTCAAGTATGAACCATGCGAACTATGCTGGTATCAGAGAATTCTTATGTACCCACTCATATTCATCTATGGGGCTGCATTGGTGAAGAAAAAAGTGGACATCGCTTTTCCTGGTATCCTGCTTAGCGGTATTGGAATGTTTGTGTCAATCTACCATTATTCGATACAAAAGGTGCCTGCTTTATCTGAAGGAGGAACGTGCGGACTTGTCCCGTGCAACGTCCAGTATATCAATTACTTCGGTTTTGTAACGATTCCTTTTTTGGCAGGACTAGCGTTTATTATTATTTTTATTACACATTTCATGTTGATTATGAAAAAAAGGAGCTCTGAAGCATGAAGAAGAAAATGATTATTTTTGGTACGGGGCTTGCTGTTCTGATCGCCGTCCTCATCTTTGTTGTAAATTATCAAAATTCACAAAAGACAGCAGACAACCCTTATGGAAAAGACACGCTAGACCAAGCGACCATTGATCAGTTAGACGATCCAATGTATCAAAATCAGATTACACCGGATAAATTAGAAGAAGAAATCAATTCTGGAGAGCCGACGACGGTTTATTTCTATAGCCCGACTTGTGTTCATTGTCAGCGCACCACTCCTGTGGTTGTACCTATGACACAGGAATTAGGAATAGATATGAAGAAATTAAATTTGCTGGAGTTTGAGTCTCTTTGGCAAGAGTATGGAATAGAAGGAACACCTACAATTGTACACTATGAAAATGGAGAAGAAGTGGCCCGAATTTCAGGTGAACAGAATGTTTCCGCTTTCGATGATTTCTTCCATCAGGAAGTATTGAAAGACAATCCTGAGTCTTCGGAAGAATAAAAAAGTGAGCGGCCGGATGCCGCTCACTTTTCCTTTACTCTTCTGGTTGAACCATACGGTATTTTGTAATATAGGCATCTCCATCAATGAATGAAGGCTTTTTGTGATGCTTAGGGCCAGAATTTTTATGGGCTTGTTCAAATGATTTTGAGTTCTTCCAATCTTCAAAGTCCTGGGCGTTCCTCCATTGTGTCAATACTACGTACGTATTTCCTTTAAGAGGGCGGAGGATACGGATGGCTTGAAATCCTTCCATGTTCTCTACATTTCCAGCTCTTTGCTTGAAGCGGTCCTCAAATACCGGACGACCTTCATCGCTGACAGGGATATTGTTCATGACAACAAAGCCTTTAGGCTGCATATCGCCGACTGAATCTACGACCTCATAATCGCGTCCCTCTTCAAATATGGACGTTTGATCGCCTTCATAATAAGCGACGGTTTTATCCTGGTCTTGCATGAAAAGTAAGTGAGCATCTTGATGTTTTTGGTTTAACTTAGTTAAGTAATTTAATGTACCATTTGTCATCGAAACCTTCATAGGGATGTCTCCTTTCCTGCGTTATTTTTAGTGTAGCAATTGAGACTAGTATGTAGCAAGTTTGAAGGGATCGATCAGAAAGGATGCACAAGAGTTGAACATCAAAGAAATTATGAAACGCCGTCCCTCGTGGACCAAACATTTGAAATGGCCGGGAATCATTATAGGAATCATTTTCCTACTGGCGATTCTTGGCTATGGAACAATCATCTTCGGCGGGCGGTTTGTTGTTGATCAAAAAGAATTGGTTTTGGACGAAATGACGACTGTAGAAACGGAAGATGGGAAAATCATTGAGCGGATCTATACGAAGAACAGGAAGATTGTATCCATCGACCAGATTCCTGAACACGTCCGTAATGCTTTTATTGCTATCGAGGATTCTCGCTTCTATGAACATTCAGGTGTCGATTTCAAATCGATTGCAAGAGCTGTCTACAGAGATATCATTGCCATGGAAAAAGTCGAAGGTGGAAGCACCATTACTCAGCAGCTTGCCAAAAACCTTTTCCTATCGAATGATAAGACGCTGATGAGAAAAACCAAAGAAGTGATGGCAGCCAAATATTTAGAACGTAAATATACAAAAGATGAGATTATGGAATTATATTTAAATCGTATTTATTTCGGGGAAGGTGCCTATGGCATTGAAGCAGCTGCTCAACACTATTTCAATGTTTCCGTTTCTGATCTTACTGTTCCTCAAGCGGCTTTACTCGCTGGTCTTCCTAAAGCCCCAAACAGTTACTCCCCTTTCGATCATCCCGAGGAAGCGAAGCAGCGGAGAAACCTAGTGTTAGCGAGGATGGCTGCAATTGGATCTTTGGAAACCGAAAAAATGCTCAGTTTCCAAGGGGCGACGCTTGGAACGGAAGAGGGCGAGGAATCGAATGAGACGTGGTCAATCAGCTATGTCGACCTAGTGATCGATGAAGCTGCTGAAAACTATCACATTTCAAGAGAAGAATTAAAGCGTGGTGGATACAGAATCGTTGTGGAAATGGATCCAGTAATACAGAAGATCGCAGCGGAACAAATAAAAAACGGTGAGTTTGCCCCGGTATCCCAAGGTGAGGCAGAAGGGGCTATGACATTGATGGATCATAAGACGGGAGCATTGGTAGCTGCTGTCGGTGGACGAGATTTCAAGCATGGCGAAGTTAATCGAGTGATGGCCAAACACCCGCCTGCTTCAGTCATCAAGCCTTTAGCTGTCTATGGACCGGCATTGATGCGAAAAGATTATGACCCTTTCACTCTGCTTTCAGATGAAAAGCAATCCTTTGAAACTTCTTCTGGGAAAGGGTATTCTCCTTCTAATTATAATGATGAATATGAGGGAAAGGTTTCCTTATATGAAGCGCTTGTGGAATCTAAGAATGTGTCAGCTGTCTGGCTGCTCGACCGGATCGGTATCAATTATTCCAAAGAATATTTGAAGAAACTGGGACTGTCTACTGACGATAAAGGACTTGCTATTGCCTTAGGAGGACTGTCAGAAGGGTATTCACCTCTACAATTGACAGAAGCATACAGTAGTTTTGCCCATGAAGGGAAAAGGGTAGAGGGTTATACTATACGTTCTATTGAAAACAGAGACGGCGAGGTCATTCATGAACACAATTTTGAAGAAAAGCAGGTGTTTGATAAACAAACCGCCTGGTACATGACAGAAATGCTGCAAACAACTGTACAAAAAGGAACCGCCAGCGCTGGGGACTACTCTAAAGCGCTGGCTGGTAAGACCGGAACAAATCAACTACCGTCAGCCGATGGTAATTCAGATGTTTGGTTCGCAGGCTACACACCAGAGTATGTTGGTGTTTTATGGATGGGGTATGACCGCAACGGGAATGAGCAGTACTTAGAAGGGGGAAGCTCTTATCCAACTAGAATGATGAAAAGCATTTTGACTAGAATTGATCAGCAGAAAAATTTGACGGCATCATTTTCTAAACCAAAAGACGTCAAGAGTTTACCTGAACCGATCGATTTGCCTGTCATCACTGATTTAGAAGGTAAGCTCAGTTTATCTGGCCTGGCGCTCTTAAGAGGCACACTTCAATGGACGCCATCAAGTGACGAGCGAGTGGTTTATCGTATCTACAGGCAAGAAGAAGGAGAAGATGTAAACGTAGGGGAAGTGACCGGGGAAGGAAGCTACAAGGTCAGTGCGTTCGGCATCTTTGATCAGACAACGTACTACGTCGTGCCTTACGATCCACTGACAGGTGCAGAAGGGACCCCATCCAATTCCGTGACCCTAAGGTGGGACCTGTGAAAAAATGAACAATATCGTGACAAATGATCCAATGTTCTATACAGAACGTTCATAAATCGGTATAGTGGATAACGGATGATTGATGATCGTGAATAAAGGAGTATGTAATCATGAACAAAATTGAGAATGATACGATTTTACGAGCTTTTCGTGGAGAGAAGACTGACCATACACCAGTATGGTTCATGCGTCAGGCAGGAAGATCTCAGCCTGAATATCGCAAATTGAAAGAGAAGTATTCGTTGTTTGAGATCACTCATGAGCCGGAGCTCTGCGCTTATGTCACCCGTTTGCCAGTCGAACAATACGGAGTAGACGCTGCGATTCTTTACAAAGATATCATGTCGCCGCTTCCGGCAATTGGTGTCGATGTGGAAATCAAAAAAGGAATCGGACCGGTGATTCACAACCCGACTCGTACAAAAGCGGATATTGAAAAATTGGGAACCATCGATCCGGAGTCTGATGTTCCTTACGTATTGGACACGATTCGCCTGCTTACGAAAGAACAGTTGAACGTTCCTTTAATTGGCTTCAGCGGGGCGCCTTTCACGCTTGCGAGCTATATGATTGAGGGCGGACCTTCAAAGAATTACAATAAAACGAAAGCCCTTATGTACAGCGAGCCGATGACGTGGTTCTCTTTAATGGAGAAACTGGCTGATATGGTGATCACATATGCCCGTGCGCAAGTTGCGGCTGGAGCAAGCGCAATCCAAATCTTTGATTCTTGGGTTGGTGCCTTGAACGTGGCTGATTATCGTACGTATATCAAGCCTGTGATGGAGCGGATCTTCAGCGAATTGAAACAAGAGGGTGTGCCGTTGATTTTATTCGGTGTAGGTGCGCGTCACCTTGCTATGGAGTGGAATGAACTTCCAGTCGACGTGCTAGGTCTTGACTGGAGAATGTCCATTACAGAAGCACGAGAGCACGGAATTACCAAACCTCTCCAAGGGAATCTCGACCCGTCTACATTGCTGGCCGATTGGAACGTGATTGAAGAGCGTGCCAAGCGTATTATAGACGAAGGAAGACAGCATCCTGCTCATATTTTCAATCTAGGGCATGGGGTCACTCCTGATATTCAACCAGAAACGTTGAAGCGATTGACGCACTTGATTCATGACTACTCAAAAACTAGATAAGAGGTGAACAAGTATGGCAAAAAAACAAATGGGCCTTCTAGTCATGGCCTACGGAACACCTTATAAGGAAGAAGATTTAGAAAGATATTACACTCACATCCGCAGAGGCCGCAAGCCTTCAGATGAAATGCTTCAGGATTTACGAGATCGGTACGACGCTATCGGAGGTATTTCTCCTTTAGCACGTATCACGGATGACCAGGGAGAAGCATTGGCAGCAGAGTTGAATGAACTTCAGGATGAAGTCGAATTCAAACTATACTTAGGGTTGAAGCACATCGAACCATTCGTTGAGGATGCAGTCGAGCAAATGGCGAAGGACGGCATTGAAGAAGCGGTATCGATCGTTCTTGCCCCTCATTACTCTACGTACAGTGTGAAATCCTATAATGGACGTGCGCAGGAAGAAGCGGACAAGCATGGGATCACCATTCGTTCCGTTGAAAGTTGGTATGATGCTGAAGGCTTTATCGACTACTGGAAAGAAAAGATTAATGATGAGTACGCAAAAATGACCGAAGAAGAAAAGCAGAAAGCGTGCTTGATCGTTTCTGCTCACAGTCTTCCAATGAAGATTCTTGAAGGGGGAGACCCTTATCCCGATCAACTGAAGAAAACTGCAGAACTGATTTCAGAAGCGACGGGAATCACTCAATACGAAATTGGCTG
>NZ_JRNX01000210.1 GCF_000786645.1 Halobacillus sp. BBL2006 | reverse complement strand
GCTTATACGCTTGGCGGTCGCGGTGGTGGCATTGCGGATAGCGAGGGAGATTTGTTAGAGCTTATTAATAACGGATTAAAGGCAAGCCCAATCAAACAAGTAATTGTAGAGAAAAGCATTGCTGGGTTTAAAGAAATCGAATATGAAATCATGCGGGATGCAAACGGGACTTGTATTTCCGTTTGCAACATGGAAAACTTCGACCCTGTCGGGGTTCATACGGGCGATTCCATTGTTGTCGCACCTTCGCAAACGTTGACGGATCAAGAATATCAGATGTTACGAACAGCTTCGCTTACCATCGTTTCGGCTTTAGAGATCATTGGAGGATGCAATGTTCAGCTCGCTTTGGACCCTCATAGCAATCGTTACTACGTCATAGAGGTTAATCCTAGAGTCAGTCGTTCATCCGCTCTGGCTTCAAAAGCTACAGGGTATCCAATCGCGAAAATGGCTACAAAAGTGGCGCTTGGACATTCACTGGATTCCTTGGAGAACCCACTTACGGGACACACTTATGCGAGTTTTGAGCCCGCTTTGGATTATGTTGTTGTGAAATTCCCTCGCTGGCCTTTCGATAAGTTCTCTGACGCTAACCGTAAGCTGGGGACTACGATGAGAGCAACAGGAGAAGTTATGGCTATTGATCGAACGCTTGAGGGAGCCTTCCAGAAGGCCGTACAGTCACTCGATACAAAAACACCCGAAATCATCGATGCAATGGAGCATATGACGAAGCCAACAGACCTTCGTTACTTTGCCATAATGGATCAGTTGGGCAAAGGCAAAACCATTGAGGAGATTCATGACATTACAGGGATCGATCTGTTTTTCCTCGATGTGTTGAAGAATTTAATTGACGTTGAAAAAGCGATCAGCGAGCATACTCTGAAGACGTTGCCGTTAGATATCCTCATACAAGCAAAAGTGTACGGATTCTCTGATAAGTTGATTGGTTCTTTCGTTGGGGAACCTGTTGAGGCAATTGAGCAATTGAGAAGCTCCCATGATCTCATTCCCAAATATAAAATGGTTGATACGTGCGCAGCTGAATTTGAAGCAGCGACTAATTATGTTTATAGCACCTATGCTGGTGAAAATGAAATTGAACCAATAGAAGCTACGAAAAAAGCGTTGATTATTGGGTCCGGACCCATCCGTATAGGGCAAGGAGTCGAGTTCGATTACAGCGCTGTAAAGGCCATAGAAAGTTTACGTAAATTAGGTTGGAAGACAATCATGATCAACAACAATCCAGAAACGGTCAGTACGGATTACGAGACGGCGGACCGTCTATATTTCGAACCAATCACTAAAGAAATTATCGCTTCGATTGTAAATCATGAAAAGGTCGACCTTGTCTTTACCCAGTTCGGTGGTCAAACCGGAATCAATATAGCAGAAGAGCTGGCTGACGCCCAAATTCCTATGGCAGGAGTGGAAGTGGACACCCTTGCTGACCTTGAAGATCGTGATCGTTTCTATACAGCGCTTAATCTTCTTAACATTCCTCATGTGCAAGGAAGCACTTGTTATACGAAAGAAGAAGCACTTTTGATTGCAGATCAATACAATTATCCGCTGCTCTGCCGTCCATCGTACGTCATCGGCGGACAGGGGATGGTCAAAATTAATAGTGAGGCTGAACTGGAGAAGGCTTTGGAGGAGACAGACGATCGCCATTATCCAATTGTTCTAGATGAATTCATGGTTGGAAAAGAAGTAGAGGTGGACCTGGTGGCAGATGGTACGCATAGCTACATTCCAGAAATCATGGAGCACATCGAGCCGGCCGGAGTCCATTCGGGTGACAGCATGGCGATTTTCCCTTCAACGCTGCCAGACAAAGTCAAAGAAGCAGTCTATCAATCTAGCGATCAAATTGTGAAGCATTTCCATTATCAAGGCATCATGAACATCCAGTTTCTTTGGCAAGGGGATGAGGTCTACGTCCTTGAAGTTAATCCTCGTGCTAGTCGGACTGTTCCGATTATCAGTAAAGTTTCCAATCAATCTCTTGTAGAGTTGGCCGTACAAGTATTGGCAGGAGACGCTTCCTGCAAGCTTGAAGAGTTGGAGACACCAGACTTACCTTATGTGGCTGTCAAATATCCACTGTTTTCATCCCATGCATTACCTGAGCTGGATCATAAGCTGGGGGCTAATATGAAATCAACAGGAGAGGGGATGGCTATCGGCCGTACCGTGGAAGAAGCCTTAGCCAAGGTATTCTCTCATTTGCCTAATCCGTATCAAAACCAGCAATCCTGTTTTATTGATGATGGAGGCCATTTCGATGTCCCCTCCAGTAGTTTATCATTCGGAGAATGGATTCAAGCCAATGAATCAGCAGTCTATTTTAATGATGATGATTCTAAAGAAGCCAAGGAGCGTAGAATACAAGCGTTGAAATACGGCATTACTGTATTCAGTGAGAAATCGACCTTCGAGGCTTATTTGAAATCTCTTGCGTGTACACAGGTTGAACCAATCCCATTACCAGATAAGAAGACGGAAGGAGTGCAAGTAGGATGAATTTGATGGAACAAATGATGTCTACGAGCTATTCGCTTAAAGGGAAGAATTTATTAACGTGGCTGGACTTTGATCAGTCAGATGTTACTCAATTGTTAGCGCAAGCGCAATATGTAAAGGAAAATCCTCATTCCAGTACGTTAAGTGGTAAAACACTGGCGATGATATTTGAGAAATCTTCAACTAGAACTCGAGTTTCCTTTGAAGTTGGCATGGTTCAGATGGGGGGACACGCTCTTTACCTTAACTCAAGAGATATCCAAATTGGACGTGGAGAGACGATTGCCGATACGGCCAAAGTTTTATCTGGTTATGTCGATGCCATCATGTTCCGTACGACTTCCCATGAAAAACTGAAAGAACTTTCTGAGCATGCAACGGTACCCGTCATCAATGGTTTGTGTGACATATACCATCCATGTCAGGCGCTTGCCGATATTTTTACAATCCTCGAACTTAAAGGACGCCTTTGCGGAGTAAAACTTGTGTACGTAGGAGATGGAAATAATGTCGCCCACTCCTTAATGATCATCGCCGCGATGATGGGGATGGAGTTTGTGATTGTCACACCAGAAGGATATGAGCCAGATAATGATATTGTTGAAAAATCAAAACGGCTTGCTCGCCGCTATAAAGGCTCGGTTACTTTAAGTCACGCCACCGATGAAGCGGTGGAAGGGGCCGATGTCATTTATACGGATGTATGGACGAGTATGGGGCAAGAAGAGGAATCAGAAAAACGCCTGAAAGCTTTCAGTGGTTTTCAAGTGAACGAAGAGCTTTTCTCTAAAGCGAAGCCGGATGCTTCATTCCTTCATTGTTTGCCTGCCCATCGTAATGAAGAGGTAACAGCCGAGGTCATTGATGGGCCTCAATCAGCCGTGTTCCAGCAAGCAGAAAATCGTATGCATGTCCAAAAAGCGATTTTACAAGCAGTTATTGGATCTTGGTAATAGTCAGTTGAAAAATTGAGAATAAAAAGATGGGTACAGCTAGTATGATATAGAATGAGAAGGTATGGCTTAGGAAAAGGCTAAAAACTTTATCGAATCGCTACGAATATGATCGAACGGGGATTTTTTAAAAGGTAAATGACATTTTTTGTGGAAATAGTTATGGAGAGTGATCAAACAAAAAAGGAGTGGCCCTATAATGAGCGAGCAAGTTTCAACGGCGGTTGAACCTAAAGTCGTCAAGAAGTCCAACTTCAAAGTGGTCGGCACTTATTGTCAAACGATGATGGATGAGCGAGAAGTGAAGATTCCTCGATTGATGGAGCATTTTCACACCTCCAAGCTGCACAAAGTGAAAAACCGCATCAATAATCCTAACTCTATTGGTATGTTCGTCGATCCGCCCAACTGGAATGAGGACACGGAAGCTTTTTATTGGATAGCCGCAGTCGAAGTGGATAGCTTTGAGAAAATTCCGCAAGACATGATCACGAAAACCATTCCTGCACAAAAATACGCAGTCTTAGAATTTGACCCGTCCGTTCATGATTTTAATCCTTATCCTTACCTATTCCAGTGGATAAAAAGCAAAGGGTATGAGCTGGTTGAAGGGTTTGGTTTTGAAGAATATCATCCTTACACTGGTGTTGAAACGAAATTTACACTCTATCTTCCAATCAAATAACCAAAAGCAAGGGCGCTGCATGATCTGCCCTTGCTTTTTTATATAGGCGCAGTTAGGCAGTTTGTTATCCCATTAAAGCTCCCGATTGTTGAAGACTCAGTTTCAAGATAATGGCTGTTTCCGTTGCCTTGGATAGAGAAAGGAGT
>NZ_JRNX01000021.1 GCF_000786645.1 Halobacillus sp. BBL2006 | reverse complement strand
TATCTTGTTAAAGACTTCGCCCGCGACAAAGATGCCGTTCAGGCTGCTGTGCTAATTGCTGAAGTCGGTGCTTACTACAAAAATCAAGGGAAAACACTGCTTGATGCGCTAGATGAACTGTATCAGAAGCATGGCTATTTCCTTGAAGATCTTCTATCCGTCAAGCTTGATGGAAAATCCGGGGCCGATAAGATTAAGGAAATCATGGATGACTTCCGCGAAGCTGATATCAAAGAAGTCGGAGGCAAGAAGGTTGTGGCGATCGAAGACTACGCGACAACTGTCCGCCACTATGTAGAAGGTGGAACGACAGAAGAAATCGATCTGCCAACATCGAATGTACTGAAATTTATCTTAGAGGACGACTGCTGGTTCTGCTTGCGTCCATCCGGAACAGAACCGAAAATCAAGTTCTACTTCGGCGTGAAGACGTCTTCCATGTCCGATAGTCAAAACTTGCTTGAATCACTGAAATCAACAGTAAACCAACGCCTCCATGCGCTAATCTAATTATGTGAGGTAACCTCCAGCTTCCGGCTGGAGGTTTTTTTTTACTTCTATATAATAAACGTGAATATCCACAGGTAATCTATCCGAATCGCTAACTCCATTTTATAAACCAATCGCCCATGTGTCGGATATCTGCTAAAAATTCCGCTCCTAATAAAGAAGAAAAGGCTTTCATTTTATTGACAAATCAGCGATAATAGAATAAAATACTGAAAATTCTGATTAAATAACGAGGGGTGGGCGTTGTGTTAAATATTAAAATGCTGAAGCCGTATTACGTCAAAGAAGATAAACGCTTTATTCGAGTTGTGCTAGCCTACCAGTACTTTTCCCTATTCATCGATAACGAACTCTATCAATTTGTACCAATGGAATCCAGAGAAATTATCATAGACCGCAACCGCAAGCGAGTGCATAATGTGTTCGATATCTTCGTTTTTCAACGTGGAAAACGAATGGTCTACGTGTCTGTGACGGATTTATTGCAATTGCCGGAGTTTCTCACGCACTTGAACTCAATTATTGCCCCTTACTACGAAAGCGAGGAGCAAATGTACAAGGATGAATCTCTTCAAGAAGAGCTTGAGGAATTGGTCGTCGAACTGGAAAAAGAAAATCTCAGACGTCTGATCGACCAGGCTATAGACAACAATGATCGTGAATCTTTCCTTAAGCTTACAGAAACCTGGAACGAACTGAATAAGTCCTAGCCGAGGTAGGTATGTTTATTCATACCTGCCTTTTACGTTCTTTATTATATTCTACAAAATATAACAAACTTCTTATTAGAAAATTTTGAATTTATATGAATTTTTTTAAAAAATAGTGAACAAAATGCAAAAACTTCCCCGAATAATCACGTATAATACAGATATATTTACAAATGAAGGAAATATACGGTTCTAGCGGGGGATAATTACATAAGTCCAAAGAACCGTAAATAAAAAGAGAGTTCAGGGGAGGTTCGACTTGGATGAGAGTATCGCCTGAAGTTCGTAAGCTGGATGAGGAATGGGTAGGTTTGTTGAAGCAAGCAAAAGCCATGGGAATAGATAAAGAAGAGATTAGGGAGTATATTCGGAGCTTTTCAGAGAAGAAAAAAATTCTTTAGCACTCCCAAGTGGGCGGGAGTGCTCTTTTTTTTATATGGTGTATAATAGGAGAAAAGACCGACAAAAAGGAAGGTGTACCTATTGACTTCCGTCAATTATGCGCTCATTCAAACGCTTAAGGATTGTTCGATCGCTTTGCAAACACCTATCTTATTATTCGACCACCATCATAAACTTACCTACCAATTTCCTGATAGCTTTCAAGGACCGCATCCACTTCTCAGAGAAAGCCTTGGTCCATTTTTACAGCAATGTGAGCACACACCTTATACTCTTCAACTATACTCGGATGCCTTTCATCAACATTTATTTCTCTATTCCATGTTCAATAATCAAGGAAAATCTGTTGTGATAGGCATAGGTCCATTTCTTCAACATGAGGTTGGGAGAAAACAAGTGCATAAACTATTAATTCTTCATGAACTAGGCAATGAGCATGGGGAGGCGTTGCTCGATTATTTCAACCAGCTGCCTGTGATCAATCAGGTACAGATGCTAGCAATCGAACGCATGCTGGGGCGAGTGCTTCCCAAAAAAGAAGAGAAGCCCGGTCATAAGAAGAGTGAAGACGTTCATCATAAGAAAGCTTACCAATTTTATGCTCAAACAACCCCTACTCAAAAAGATTCTTACCATATCAAAGAGCAATTTTTTCATGCCTTTAAAAAAGGAGACGAAAAAGCAGTTGAGTGGTATCAGAAATATAAAAAAGAATTCTCGATTTCGCTGGCGAATGGGGATGATATTCGATCGGAAAAGAACCACCTGATTCGACTGATTTCAGAATTGACTCAAGTTTGTCTAGAGGAGGGAGCGCAGCGGGATGAACTTTTTTCTTTAAGCGAGTTTTATATCAATTTCCTGGAAACGAAGGTGACTATTGAAGAATTATTTGAATTAGAGTCCAATGTCATTCTGTCTTTTTTGTCGCGATTGAACCAGTCAAAGAGAGGTAAACACTATTCCCCACTCGTCGAACGGGCTCAAAAATATATCTTTCAATATCTTACTGAAGATATATCCTTAACAAAGATCGCTGAAGAATTGAATGTTCATCCTAATTATTTATCAGGAGTGTTCGCTAAAGAGGTAGGAATCTCGATTTCTCAATTTATTAATCAACAAAGAGTGAAACAAGCCAAAGAGCTGTTGAGCATTACCAAATACACGCTTATGGAAATTAGTATTCTTCTAGGCTATAACAGTCAAAGTTATTTTACACGGGTGTTTAAGAAAATAGAAGGGATAGGGCCTAAGGAGTTTCGTAACAAATATTACGTATCAGAAGAATAAAGGGTCAGCGCAGGCTAGATCCTTTTTTTTGTTCTCAAAAAAGAATAGATAATGTGAGGATTTGGAAGATAATTGTAGCATAGTAATCGTAAATGTTTTTTATTTTGCAATTTGCCTGTTTCTTTTTATGGACAATCAGATTATAATATTCTTAATAAAGAACAAGGGTGTCGAATAACGAATGGAGGAAAGGGTGTCGATGTCAAGTGACTACCATCGGAGAGAAAATACGTGTACTAAGGCTGGGCAAAGGGCTATCGGTCAACGAATTCGCTAAAAAGTCCAAGGTATCAAAGTCGTATATCAGCAATATTGAGCGTGGCGTTCAAAAGAATCCATCGTTGATCGTCATGAGTAAAATGGCTAAGACGCTGGAAGTTCCTTTAGAAGATCTCCTCACCTACAAATTTGCGGATGAAGAGGAAGAGAAAGACGTGAAATAATAGCGTGGAAAGGGGAGCGCGCATGGCTGCACAAACAATCCAAAAGTCAGTGGATAGGGACTGGATCGAATTGATCAAACAAGCCAAGCACCTGGGACTCAGCATCGAAGAGGTTAGACGATTCATAGCAAAAAGCAGTGAGTAATCAGGATAAGGGGGAGGGAACGGGTTGAAGGGGAAAGAAATATTCACTAGAGAGGCGGCAAAAGCTAATCTGTATATTAAAGAACGCCCTTCCTACTTGAACCAAAAATACATTTTATGCGACATCAGTGTCATTACTCATCAATTTTCTCACATTCACTTGAAAGAGGGATGGAAGGTTTTCAGCAGTGAAGGTCAAGTGTTTGCCCAAACGAAAGCCAATGTGACAGTGGAGGATCCGATGGCAGCTCTTCGAGGAGACGAATCACCCCTTTCCTATATGCAAGCAGCCGTTTGTTATCATCAATTTTTCTTATACAGTATGGAACAAACGAATGTGAATACGAGTGCAATTGTCGATGATGAAAGAATTCGTCTTTTAGATTTATTCGGATATTGGAGCTTTGGCAAAGTAAAGCGAAGTTTGAATCCTATATTTTTCTATGATTCTCTCCTTCACCCAGTCATTATTTTTTTCACGTATCATAGAGACGGGGTGGATGTGGTGGAAAAGCATATCCACCGGTTTGACCATGTAGGTTATGCGCTGAAGTTTCAGCAGCGTTTATGGGCGTCGTCAGAAAAGGGAACAAGGGAAAGCACGTTTTTCGATTGATAAGCTGGATTCTCGAACGAATCGGGCTTTTCTTATTATCACGGTCATATTTGTAACTTCATATACTATTACATGAGTATCAAAATTATATAAAGTCTTACAAAAAATGCTATACAAAACGATCTAAATAGGATAATATGATTAGAAAGCTGCCAGAAATGTTAGTTTTCTTGAATCTTTTTCTGGTATTTCGTCGTCTAACAAAGTAGTTACATAATTGGCCGTCATAAAAAGTCGTTTAAAATCGAAGGGTTAAGTAAATAGACTACTAGATGAAAAAATATGGAAAAGGTGGGGAGCATGGATAATTTAAAAGAGGTGTTGCAAAACATCATCCAACAAACAGAGAATGCGGAATTGATGTCCTCTCGAGAGGTCATCGACCAATTAATTGAACAGTTACAACGATAATAGATTTCATAGAATAAAAAGCAGTGCCTCATGAGGCACTGCTTTTATAGTTCCTTAATGAGACATAAATCTGATGGAGCATATAGACACCATAGCTTTGCAAAATGATCAGGCTTGGAATCATAACGAATCTGTACCTCGTCTGGATTTCAATGAGCAAATGGATCATCGCATATCCAATAATGAAGAGGATAAAGAACAGTGCTTTCCATTGAGGGTGATTCAAATCTCCTCTTGAACTTTTCACCAGTCCAAAAATGGAAATCAATCCAAAGATGAAGAATGGAACGTACATGAATTTATCAAGCTTGTAGAGTCGTTTCTTAATCTCTTCATTCCCTTCTTGATAGCTCCAGGAGATCGAGTCATCTTTGTCTCCCCACATAATCGAGAACTTGTCATGGAACAGCCCTATTAGTCGGCTTGGTTCAGAGAGACGTTCTTCGATCATCTCTTCCTCTTTAGCAAATCGTTCTTCCCAATTAAGACCGCTCAACATTTTGGCGTCTTCATTGGAATACGTTCCTCTTGTTTCATGGTTCAGTCCAACGACGAACTTCCATTGGGGATCGCGGTTTTCCAGTGGATAGTCTGAGACTCCGGAGAGCATTAAGGCCTGATTGGCAATGGTCAATACGAGCAAATAACTCGTAACAACACCTAAGAATTTTCCGATATCAACGAGGACCTTCTTGCGCGTGCTGCCGATAATGTAAACGACGAACACGAAGATCCCTGCCGCCAGTAGTACAAAGGAGCCGAGCGGTCGGATGATATGACCGAGCGCGAACAAGGCCCCAATCGCGATCCACGTCCACTTCCGATCTTCGAACCTGCTGACAAGCAAATAAGCGCCAATGTAAAACATTAAGGTCGCAAGAATTTGATTCGTCAACAAGGAAGTCATGACAATGGCCGGTATGTAGAAGGTGTAGACAAGCCCAGCAAGACGACCGGCTTTTTCATTGAACACATCAGTCGCAATGGCATAGACGATCCAAACCATAGCCACACTGAATAGCACATTGAAAAACTGAAGGACAAAGATATCGTCACCAAAAATGAAAATGATGAACGCCTGGTACATGACGAACCCAAGCTGGTACACCCACTTCTGGAAGTAACTATTCTCCGTGAATCCAAAATCACCTTCAGTCGCTGACAAAGCGGCATTATGCAGCATGAGAAAATCAGAGGAAGGCTCAGTTGGAGCGTATAAGACCCATAAGAGACGCAGAACGAAAGCAATAACGAGCATCCCGGTAATGTAAACGGTTCTTGTGATGGGGATTCGTGTCACGGCATAAGCAATTCCCAATAAGACGATACCCCCAAGAAGAATCACGAAAGATGGCCACTTATAAAATTGGTCGAGCTGTTCGGCGTTCACATAAAATCCGTAGCCCATATAAATCGCACCAACAATAAGAATGGTAAGCACACAAAACCATTTGAAATATTTAAAGAATGTACTCATCGATCTGCCTCCTCCCGTTGAACCGTCTTATCATTGAAAATGAAATACTTACTTGCAACATAATTAAACAAAACGACTAAGACGTTCGCAGCGATCTTCGAAAGTAGATCATCCACTTGCATGAGGTCAACGAGCACGATCATCGTTCCGATATCCAAAAAGTAGGAAAGTAGCCTTGCTCCAACAAATGGGACTAACTCTTTCCAGGCGGATTGCTCACTTTTGAAGACATAAGCTTTGTTCGTAACGAACGCAAATAAAACAGCCACTAACCAGGCGATGGTCGTGGCAATTTTATAATCCATACCGATTAGGTTCGCAACTACGTAATACGTCACAATATTGACTAACGTGGTCAGTCCTCCAAATATAAGATAGAGGAGGACTTCCATTTTTTTGCTGTGCTTATTCATAACGCTTTTGAACCTCTTTTTCAAAATGATTACTCGAACGGTATTCATGGTTTAGACCGTATGGAATGTTTGATGCCTTCTGTCCATTGTACTCATCAACGAAATAGAGCGGCCTGCGTTTCGTTTCATTGAACACACGACCAAGATACTCCCCGATAATTCCAAGAACGATCAGTTGAATCCCTCCGATAAATAAAATGACGCTCATTAAAGAGGGATACCCGGCAACAGGATCACCGAATGCCAGCGTTTTGATAATGATCCATATCATAAATATAAAAGCGAATATGGAAACGCCGACACCGAATAAGGACGAAATTCGCAAAGGAGCGGTCGTAAACGAAGTCACTCCTTCAATCGCTAAATCAACTAACTTTCCATAATTCCATTTTGTTTCCCCAGAAATGCGAGGGTCACGGTCAAACAAAATTTCCTTCTTGTTATAGCCTACCCAGCTGAACATTCCTTTTGTATAACGCTGAGTTTCCCGCAGCTTTTTGATAGCTTCTACACAGCGACGATCAAGCAAGCGGAAGTCACCGGTATTTTCCTGGATCGGGACTTGGCTCATTTTTTTGAGTATTTTATAAAAAACGCTTGCCGTCGTTTTCTTCAGCCATGATTCTCCTTTACGGCTGCGTCGCTTTGCGTACACATCGTCATAGCCAAGCTCCCAGTAATGGATCATTTCTGGAATCAGCTCTGGTGGATCCTGGAGATCAGCATCCAGAATGATAAGAGCATCTCCCTTAGCATGATCAAAACCTGCAATCATGGCGGTTTCTTTTCCGAAATTACGGGAAAGATCTACATAAGAGACTCTTGGATCCACTTCCCTCAATTCCTTGATAATGGGCATCGTCTGATCCTGGCTTCCGTCATTCACAAATAACAGTTCAAACTCATATTCATTTAACCCTGTGATGACATCGAGAATTCGTTTATAGAGATGATGCAGCGATTCTTCCTCATTGTAAGCAGGAACCAATATCGTAACAGTTTTCACTCTACTCATCCTTTTCTTTATATGCATTTTCCAAAATGGCAAGTAATTAGGACAGCTTACCGTGACTTTTCCCATAATCTATCAATTTATCAAAACAACTCATTAATTGTAACATATTTGTAATGGTATAGATACTTATGAACCGGGTAAGGATTCTCAGCTTGCCCTTGTAGGTGGTACAATTGATTTAGTGCAATGAAAACAAAAATAAAGACAACGTACGA